>NZ_JBEOPQ010000049.1:0-45342 GCF_040310285.1 Pseudomonas sp. HY2-MNA-CIBAN-0224
CGAGCTTGCCTCGCGATCTTTTGATCTTCAAAAAGATCGCGAGGCAAGCTCGCTCCTACAGGTCAGTCCTCAAATAAAATCGGGCATTTGTCCGCGCCTTCCAGCTTCTTCAATTCTTCCACCACCGGCGCCCGTGCCCGGCGCAAGGTCAGGCTGCGGCCTAGCCCCAGCAAGCGGCGGGCTTCCTGGTGCAGCATCTCAACCCCCGAGTAGTCGATAAAGTTGATGTGCTGCGCCTCGATCACCACCCGCTGCCCCTGGGTGCGTTGCAAACGCACTTGCAGGTAATGGCTGGCGCCGAAAAAAATCGACCCGCCGACCCGCAACACCTCTTCATCCCCCTCTGTCCATTGCTGGATACGCGGGCGCGAAGTGCGCTTGAGGTAGAAAAACAGCGACGCCAGCACCCCGGCATAAATCGCTGTTTGCAGCTCCAGCAGCAAGGTGGCGACGCAGGTCAGCGCCATCACCGCGAACTCGGCGCGGCTCACCCGCCACAGCGCCCGAATGCCGCGGGTGTCCACCAGCCCCCAACTGATCAGCAAAATGCTCCCCGCCATGGCCGGGATCGGAATGTGCGCAATCAGCGCGGAGCCGGTGATCGCAAACAGCGCCACCCACAACGCGGAAAACACCCCGGCCAGCGGCGAGCGGGCGCCGGCTTCGTAGTTGAGCCCCGAGCGGGTGAATGAGCCCGAGGACAAATACCCCGAGAACAACGCGCCGAACACGTTGGACAAGCCTTGTGCGCGGATCTCCTGATTGGCATCGAGCATCTGCTGCGAACGTGCCGCTATCGAGCGAGCAATCGACAAACTGGTCACCAACCCCAGCATGCCCACCGCCACGGCACTGGGCAGCAGGCGCAACAGCGTTTCGATATCCAGCGGCAGCGGGCTAAACGGCGGCAAACGCCCCACAAACGCCTGCACCAACTGCACATGGCCAAACACTGACGGCAGCAGCCACACGGCCAGGCTGGCGAGCACCAGGGTCAACAGCAGCGTCGGCCAGCGTGGCAGCCACAGCTTGAGTGCGACGCCCAACAGCACCGTCCCCACCCCGAGCCCCAACGAAGCGGGGTCGAAGTCGCGTACATGGCGCAACAGCGTCAGCAGGCTGTCCAGCGCCGTGGTTTTACCCGGCACGTCAACGCCCAGCACATTGGGCAACTGGCCCAGGGCAATCACCACCGCCGCGCCCAGGGTGAAGCCGACCACCACCGAATGTGAGACAAAATTGGCCAGCGCGCCGAACTTCAGCATCCCCAGCAGCCACTGAAAAATCCCCGCCAGAAACGTCAACAGCAGGATCAGGCCGATGTAGTCCTGCGTGCCGGGCACCGCCAGCGGGCTGACACTGGCAAACAGCACAATCGAGATGGCAGCCGTCGGCCCGCAGATCAAATGCCACGACGAGCCCCACAAGCACGCAATAATTACTGGCACAATGGCAGCATATAGCCCGTATTCAGGCGGTAAACCTGCAATCAAGGCGTAGGCGATGGACTGCGGCAGTGCCAGAATTGCACCACTCAAGCCCACCAGCGCATCTCGGCCTACGCTTGCACGGGTTTGTTTGGGCAGCCAATTCAGAAACGGCAGGATGGCAGTGCGGTTGAGCCGGGGCATAACGCTCTCGCTGAGTGTGGGTTTAGAGTGCGCGTGCAAGGTTACCTCTGTGGGAGCGGGCTTGCTCGCGATGGCCTCGCCGCGGATGTTCGCATACACCGCACCGTCTGCATCGCGAGCAAGCCCGCTCCCACATTAATAATGCGTGCAGCACACCATCAAGAGGCGCTTATGCAACGAATCAAGGGCTATCACGCCCACGTCTATTACGACGCCAGCACCATCGACCAGGCGCGCGCGCTGTGCGAAGAAGCGGCGCACCGGTTTGGCATCAGCATGGGCCGCGTCCACGAACGCCCGGTCGGCCCGCACCCCGACTGGAGCTGCCAACTGGCCTTCGGCCCCGAACTGCTCGGCATTGTATTGCCCTGGCTGGCCATCAGCCGACACGGACTTGTGATTTTTCTGCACCCCGACACCGGCAATGACCTGCTGGATCACACCGATCATGCGATCTGGATGGGTGAAATCAGGCCGTTGAATTTGTCTATTTTTTGACCAGAAAGCGAAGCGCTTCGATTTTTTGGAATTTTTTTTCACCCCCTAAAATTCCGCCCGTGACCTACCGTCGGCAAATCCCGGATAGCCCCGTGCCATAACGGCTGAACGTTCGTGCGCGGGCATGTGTCATACCTTGCCATGAGCTAACGTAAGACACGTGTAGCCAAGGGTAGCGATTAGTCCTCACACGCCATCCATGTTTAACTTGAATGCTCGTTCAAGTTAAACCGGTGGTCCGCTGCCCGCTCACAACAGGAGGCTAACCTTTGCCGAACTCGCTCTTTTTACGCCTGTATCACTGCTGCGAGGTGTATTTGCCATGAGTGCACCTTCGACGTCACAGACGTCTCTCATCCGTATGAACCCGCCGGTTTTTTACTTTGCCGCCGGGTTTATTTTGATCTTCGGGCTGGTGGTGATTTCATTGCCCGAAGCCGCCGGAGAATGTCTACTGGCAGCACAAAACTGGGCGGCCAATACGGTCGGCTGGTACTACATGCTAGCGATGACCCTGTATCTGATCTTCGTGGTCGTCACCGCCTTGTCCGGCTACGGCAAGATCAAGCTCGGTGCCGACCACGACGAACCTGAGTTCAGTTACCTGTCCTGGGCGGGCATGCTCTTCGCCGCCGGGATCAGCATCACGCTATTTTTCTTTTGTGTGTCAGAACCCCTCACCCACATGCTCAACCCGCCACAAGGCCCGGCCGGTAACGCCGAGGCGGCGCGCCAAGGCATGCAGTTGCTGTTTTTGCACTGGGGCCTGCACGGTTGGGGCGTGTTTGCCTTTGTCGGCATGGCGCTGGCGTACTTTGCCTACCGGCATAACTTGCCGCTGGCGCTGCGTTCGGCGCTGTACCCGCTGATCGGCAAACGCATCAATGGCCCCATCGGCTACGCGGTTGACGGCTTTGGCATCATCGCCACGGTGTTTGGTCTGGGTGCCGACATGGGGTTTGGGGTGTTGCACCTCAACTCCGGGCTCGACTACCTGTTCGGCATGCCGCATACCCAATGGATTCAGGTGGGGTTGATCACCCTGATGATGGGCGCGGCCATTTTGGTGGCCATCGCGGGCGTCGACAAAGGCGTGCGCGTGATGTCCGACATCAACATGCTGCTGGCCTGTGCCCTGCTGCTGTTCGTGCTGTTCGCAGGCCCGACGCAGCACCTGCTCAACACCTTGATCCAGAACATCGGTGACTATTTGGGCGCGCTGCCGACCAAGAGCTTTGATGTGTATGCCTACAACAAGCCGAGCGACTGGCTGGGCGGCTGGACCGTGTTCTATTGGGCCTGGTGGATCGCATGGTCGCCGTTTGTGGGCCTGTTTATTGCGCGTATCTCCCGTGGCCGGACCATTCGCGAATTCGTCTTTGGCGTGCTGTTGATTCCGCTGGGCTTCACCCTGGCGTGGATGTCTATTTTCGGCAACAGCGCCATCGACCAAGTGCTCAACCACGGCCTGACGGCGTTAGGCCAAGCCGCCATCGACGACCCGTCGCGCGCCTTGTACCTGCTGCTGGAAACCTACCCGTGGAGCAAAACCGTGATCGCCGTGACGGTGTTCATCAGTTTTGTGTTCTTCGTGACCTCGGCCGACTCCGGCACCGTGGTGCTGTCGACCCTCTCGGCGCGTGGCAATAGCGCTGACGAAGACGGCCCTAAATGGCTGCGGGTGTTCTGGGGCGGGATGACCGCGCTGGTGACCAGTGCGCTGTTGTTCTCGGGCAGCATCGACGCGCTCAAGTCGGCGGTGGTCCTGACCTCGCTGCCGTTCTCGCTGATCCTGTTGCTGATGATGTGGGGGCTGCACAAGGCGTTCTACCTGGAATCGCAGAAGAAGATCGCGCAGATGCACTCGCTGGCCCCGGTGGCCGTGTCGCGCCGTGGCCGTGGTGGCTGGCGTCAACGCTTGAGCCAGGCTGTGCACTTCCCGTCGCGTGACGAGGTGTACCGCTTCATGGACACCACGGTGCGCCCGGCGATTGAAGAAGTCAGCGCGGTGTTCCTTGAAAAAGGCCTCAACGTTGTCACCCAGCCCGACCCGGCCAACGACAACGTCAGCCTTGAGATTGGCCATGGTGACCAGCATCCGTTCGTCTACCAGGTGCAAATGCGCGGCTACTTCACGCCGTCGTTTGCCCGTGGCGGCATGGGCCCCAAAGAACTGCGTAACCGCCGTTACTACCGGGCTGAAGTGCACCTGAGCGAAGGCAGCCAGGACTACGACCTGATGGGCTACACCAAAGACCAGATCATCAACGACATCCTCGACCAGTACGAACGCCACATGCAGTTCCTGCATTTGGTGCGTTGACCCTCTCGCGAGCAAGCCCGCTCCCACAGGTGTTGCACAGGACCTGTGGGAGCGGGCTTGCTCGCGATTCAGGCAGCGCGATTACAGACCTTTCCCTGACTTGTGTGGGATGAGGCTTTCTCGTGCTTTGGCCCATTGTGGTGCTCGTTGCGGGCTGCCTATAGTTCGCTCCGTCGCTGAATCATCAGCGTTCGGGCGTGCAAGCCTGATCATAGGATTCCAACTTTTCAAAACGCTTGGTAGGCTCCGCGCCTGCACTCAGCGTTATGGCGGTTGTGCGTGGGAGATCTTCGGGTCTGCCGGATTCCTATGGCCGGTCTTGCACACCCGCGCACAGCTGCCACCCTCTTTCTGCGTGCAAGCTGATTGAAGTGGCTCCTTAATTCATAGGAGTTTCCACCATGTCGCATTTCCTCCCGCAAACCGACAATCCTGTCGATTCCAACGTTCTCTTGATTGATACCCAGGCGTCTGTGTCTTCCTTGCTCACCTGTGCTGAGCAGCGCTTTCAGGCGGCCAAGAATTTGTTGCGCAGTTTGTCCCACATGAACGCCTACAGCAGCGATCCGCATGATTTGAGTGCGGTATGTGAGGCGACGTCGTTGTTGTTGCAAGAAGGCTGCGATGTGCTGGGGGTGTTGGTGTTGCGCGAGGTGTAAAACACCCGGAGCTGCCGCAGGCTGCGATCTTTTGATCTTGAACATCAAATGATCGCAGCCTTCGGCAGCTCCAGGATTAGGCGTTAGCCGTCAGTGAATGGCCGGTGGCGGATTTTTGTTTTCTTTGATGCGGTACCAGGCCACGTACAGGGCCGGCAAGAACAGCAAGGTCAACAAGGTGGCCGAGAAAATGCCGCCGATCATGGCGTAGGCCATCGGGCCCCAGAACACGTCCCGTGCAATCGGGATCATGCCCAGGCTGGCCGCCGCGGCGGTCAGCAGGATGGGCCGACGACGGTGATGCGTGGCCTGGACCACCGCATGCCACGGGTCGAAGCCATCACGTTCGAACTGGTCGATCTGGGTCACCAGAATCACCGTGTTACGAATGATGATGCCGATCAGCGCCAGGATCCCCAAAATCGCGATAAAGCCCATCGGCGTGCCGGTGGGCACCAGCGCCAACACCACGCCAATCAGGCCCAGTGGCGCGACGCTGACCACGATGAACATCTTCTGCACGCTTTGCAGCTGGATCATCAAAAAGGTCGCCATCAAAAACAGCATCAACGGGATGACTTTGGCGATCGGGCCTTGGGCCTTGGCGCTTTGCTCCACAGTGCCGCCGGTTTCGACTTTGTAGCCTTGCGGCAGTTTGGCGATGAAGGCATCGATGGTCGGTTTGAGGTCGTCCACCAGGTCTACCGCCTGAATGTCGCCGCGCACCGCAGCCTTGAGGGTCAAGGTCGGTATGCGGTCACGGCTCCAGACCAGCGGCTGCTCCAGCTCGTAACGCACCGAGGCAAACGCCAGCAACGGGATCGAGGTGCCGCTCGGCGTGGTGATTTGCAGGTTGAGCAGGGTTTCTGGCGTGTTGCGCTCGCTGCCATTGGCCCGGCCGACGATGTCGATCAGGTAGATGCTGTCTTTAACCTGGCTGACGGTGGCGCCGGTGACGATGCTGTTCATCACTTGCGCGACGTCTTCGGACGACAAACCAAACTGGCGGGCCTTGTCTTGCGCGATGTCGACCCGCAGCACTTTGCCCGGTTCGTTCCAGTTGAACAGGGTTTCACCCACGTTGGGGTTGGCGTCCAGCACGGTGGCCAGGTCAATGGCGTGTTTGCGCACCTGGTCGATGTTCGGGCCGCTCACCCGGTATTGCAGCGGCTGGCCCACGGGCGGGCCCAGCTCCAGGGTGTGCACGTAACTGCCAACGCCGACAAACTCTTCACGCAGGCGTTTGTTCAGGCGTTCCATCAACGCATCGCGGCTCTCAAGCCCGGTGCTGACGATCACCAACTGGGCGAAGAACGGGTTTTGCAGTTGCTGGTCCAGAGGCAGATAAAAACGGATCGCGCCCTCGCCCACGTAGGTACTCCAGCGCACGATGTCCGGGTCGTCCTTGAGCGAGGCTTCAAAGCGTTGGGTGACTTTGAGGGTTTCCTGGATCGAGGCGTTTTGCGGCAGGTTCAAGTCCACCAGGATTTCAGGGCGCTCAGAGGCCGGGAAGAACTGGTTTTGCACAAAGGTCATGCCCACCACCGAGGCCAGGAACATCGCCGCCGTGCCGCCGATGGTCCACCAGCGATGGGTCATGCACCACAGCAGGCCGGTGTTGAACGCTTGGGCCAGTCGCCCCGGTTTTTCGGACTTGGGTTTGACCTTGGCGGGCAGCACGCCCACGCCCAGCACCGGGGCAAACAGCACCGCCACCATCCATGACACCAGCAGGGCCACGCCAATCACCGCGAACAGGGTGAAGGTGTACTCGCCCGCCGCGCTGTTGTTGAGGCCGATCGGGACAAAGCCCGCCACCGTGACCAAGGTCCCGGTAAGCATCGGGAAAGCCGTGGAGTGGTAGGCAAACGTTGCGGCCTGCTGTTTGGTTTCGCCCAGTTCCAGCCGCGAGATCATCATCTCTACCGTGATCATCGCGTCGTCCACCAACAGGCCCAGGGCGATGATCAACGCGCCCAGCGACACACGCTGCATGGCAATGCCGGTGAATTCCATAAACACGAAGACCAGCGCCAGCACCAGCGGGATCGAGATCGCCACCACCATGCCCGCGCGCAGGCCCAGGCTGATAAAGCTCACCGCCAGAACGATGATCACCGCCTCAAACAGCGCGCTGGTGAAGCCGTGTACGGCCACCTGAACCACTTCGGCCTGGTCAGAGACCATGTGCACGCCCACGCCCACCGGCAGTTGCGCGGTCAGTTCGTTGATGCGCTGCTGCAGTTGCTGGCCGAACTCTTGAATGTTGCCGCCCGTGTTCATGGCCACGGCCAGGCCAATGGCCGGCTGGCCGTTGTAATGAAACATCGGCGCGGCCGGGTCGACATAACCACGGGTGATGTCGGCCACGTCAGCGAGCCGGTAGAAGCGGTTGTTGACCCGCAGGTTGACCGCCTCAAGGTCGGCCACGCTGTGGAACTGGCCGGAGGCGCGCACCGACATGCGCTCTGGTCCGGCTTCAATGACGCCCGCCGGGGTCACGGCGTTTTGCTCTTGCAGGCTTTGCAGAATGTGCTGTTGATCAAGGCCCAGCGCGGCCAGTTTGCGGGTCGAGAAGTCGAGGTAGAAGGTTTCGGCCTGCTCGCCGATGGTCATCATCTTGCCGCGATTGGGGATGTCGCGGATCCCCAGGCGCACCTCTTCGACGTAGTCGCGCAGCTGGCGCATGCTGATGCCGTCGCCGGTAAAGGCGTAAATCGTGCCGTACACATCACCGAACTCATCGTCGAACCCCGGGCCTTGAATGCCTTGGGGGAAGTCGCCGCGAATGTCGCCGATTTTTTTGCGCACCTCGTACCAGATATGCGGGATGAGCTCGGCCTTGGTGGTGTCTTTCAAGAACACAAACACCGTGGACTCGCCCGGCCGGGTGTAGCTCTGGACGTAATCGAGGGTGTCCAGCTCTTCGAGCTTTTTCTCGATACGGTCGGTGATTTGCAGCATGGTGTCGTCCACCGTAGCGCCGGGCCACTTGGTCTGAATCACCATGGTTTTGATGGTAAAGCTGGGGTCTTCGGCGCGGCCCAGGTTGAAGTACGAAAAGAACCCGGCAAGCACCGCGACGAACATCAGGTACCACACGAATGACTGATGCTCGAGGGCCCACTCGGACAGGTTGAATTTCCCATTCATTGCGAGCTTTCCTTGTCGAGTCTGACTTTTTGTCCGGGTTTAAGGCTGTAGGCGCCCGCACTGACCACGGTGTCACCGCTGCTGATGCCGCCCGAGAGCAACACGGTATTGGCGTCGCGGCGCCACACGGTTACCTCCCGCGTGTTCGCGGTGAGTGTGTGCGGGTCGACGACCCACACACGGGTTTTGCCGTCGGTTTCTTGCAGGGCGGTCTGCGGCACCTGGAAGTGCTGGGTAATCGGGCTGCTGACCGTCACGCTGATGGAGCTGCCTAGGCGGAAGGCCGGCGGGGTCTGGTCCAGGGTTAGCCGCACACGGCGGGTGCGTGTGGCGCTGTCGGCCTGGGGCGCGATTTCGCGAACATGGGCCTTGGTGTTGACGTTCGGGTCGAGCTGGCCTGCGACAAAAAACACGACGTCTTTGGGCAGGGCTTCGGCCAGCGGCGCCGGGAGGTCGATCACCGCTTCTTTGATTTCAGGTCGCGCCAGGGTGGCCACGGCTTCACCGACGCTCACCACCTGGCCAGCTTCGACCGCCCAATCGGTGATCACCGCGTCATGGTCTGCGCGCAGGTTGCAGTAGCTGAGTTGGTCTTTGGCCTGGTTGAGCGCTGCTGACGCTTGTTGCACGGCGGCCTGCGCGGTTTTGAGGTCGGCTTGTGCCGTGTCCAGCTGGGCTTGCGCGCCCACGCCCTGATTGAACAGCTCTTGCTGGCGCCGGGCATTGGCCTGAGCGTTGATCAACTGCGCGCGGGACTTGTCCAGATCGCCTTGGGCGGCGCGCACATTGTTTTGCTGATCGGTCGGGTCGAGGCTGGCCAAAATATCGCCTTCTTTGACCAGCGCGCCTACGTCGTAATAGCGCCGCACGATGCGGCCCGGCACGCGAAAGCCCAAGGTGCTTTCATAGCGGGCTTCGATGTTGCCGGCAAAGCGCCCCAGGTGTTGGGTCAGGTCGGGCTTGGCCACCACGTAGAGCACGGGCCTGACGGGTGGCTCAGGCGGCTTTTTTTCAGAGCAGCCCAGCAACAACAGGGCCGCGAAAGGCGCTATCCATAGGCGGTTCATAGCGCCATCCCCCCTGCTGGCGTGGGCGCTATCTCGACCTTCATGCCGGGGTGTAACAATTGTCCGCCTGCGACCACAACCTTTTCTCCGTCCTTGAGGCCATCACTGATGATCACGCTGCCGGTCAGGTAGCGCCCCACGGTGACCTTTTGCAGGCGCGCATTGTTCTCGCCGTCGACCACCCACACCGCCGGGTCGCTGACATCTTTGGTCAGGGCTGACCATGGCATTTCAATGCTGCGCTGCGGCGCCGGGCTCAGGTTGACGCTGACAATCGAGCCCAGGTCCATGCCCTTGGGCAGTGAGTCCAGTTGCACCTTGATTTGCAGCGTGCCGCTTTGCGCCGCCACGGCGGGGGTGATCTCGCGGATAAAACCGTTGGCCTTGACCGTCGGGTCCTGCAACAGCGTGACTTGCACGGTAGGGTCTTTGGGCGGCTCGATAAACAGCGATTCGTACACGTTGAACACGGCATCGCGGGCGCCATCACGGGCCAGCGAGAACATCGGCATGGTGGCTTGCACCACTTGCCCGACCTCAGCCTGGCGCGCAGTGATGACGCCAGGCGCTTCCGCCACCAGGTTGCTGTAGCTGAGTTGTTCGCGGGCGTTGGCCAGTTGCGCTTGCGCCGCGGCCAATGCGCTTTGTGCGCTCTGCTGGGCCGCATAGGCCGCATCGTATTCGCTTTGGCTGGTGTAGCCCTTTGGCAGCAGCTTTTGCTGACGCACATAGGCGGCGCGGGTTTGTACCACTTGCGCCTGTTGTGCATACACGCTGGCCTGGGCGGTCTCGACCTGGATTTTCAGGTCTTTGGGGTCAAGGCGCGCCAACACCTGATTGGCCTGAATGTGATCACCGACATCGACTTTGCGCTCGATAATCTTGCCGCCGACCCGAAAGGACAGCTGGGTTTCGACCCGGGCCTGAATGTCGCCACTGAGCGCAATGGGAGGTGCATAGTCGCGGCTGGTAACTTCTTGGATATAAACCCGTGGTGATAAAGGCTCTTTGGGGCCTTCTTTACCGCAAGCCGTCAGGAGCGCCAAAAGGCTTAAGCCCCAAGCACACTTGATTCGTGGACCAGCCATGCAGACTCCTTTGCTTGGTGCTGAGTGATCGAGACAATACGACACATAGCGTAGAACAGGGTTCAGACTTTGTGGGACTCTATGCACGCCTTGCTCACACTTTTGAGGTCACCCAATGCTCACCACTCTGGCGGTGGCCAACTATCGCTCTATCAACCAGTTGATCGTCCCGCTGGCGCGGCTCAATTTGATCACCGGCCCCAATGGCAGCGGTAAATCCAATCTGTACCGTGCGCTGCGTTTGCTGGCCGAGACGGCTCAGGGCGGGGTGGTCAATGCGCTGGCCCGTGAAGGCGGGCTGGAGTCGACGTTCTGGGCGGGGCCCGAGGTGGTGTCGCGGCGCATGAAGTCTGGCGAGGTGGCCATCGAGGGCGGCCCGCGCAACAAGGTTAAGCGCTTGCGCATGGGCTTTGCGGCCGACGATTTCAGCTACGCCATCGCCTTGGGGGTGTCGCCGCCTGAGCTGTCAGCGTTTACCCTCGACCCGCAAATCAAGCATGAAAGTATTTGGGTTGGCCCCAGTTATCGTCCGGCCAGTGAGCTGGTGGAGCGCAATGGCCCGATGATCCGTGCCCGTACCGAACGCAGTTGGCAGGTGCTGGCGCAACACACGCCGATGTTCGACAGCTTGTTCGATCAAGTCGGCAGCCTGCAGGCCTCGCCTGAAGTGCTGCGGCTGCGTGAGTCGATTCGCGGTTGGCGTTTTTATGATCACTTTCGCACCGACCCTGATGCGCCGGTGCGTCAGCCGCAGTTGGGCACGCGCACACCGGTGCTGCACCACGATGGCCGCGATCTCGCTGCGGCCCTGCAAACCATCCTCGAAATGGGCGACCCGCAAGTCCTGCACAGCGCCATCAGTGACGCCTTCCCCGGCGCGCGGCTAGAGATCAATGCGATGCCCGGTGGGCGTTTTGCTGTCGAGTTCTATCAAGAAGGGTTGTTGCGCCCGCTGTCGGCGGCGGAGTTGTCGGACGGCACCTTGCGCTACCTGCTGCTGGTGGCCGCCCTGCTCACGCCGCGCCCGCCGACTCTGATGGTGCTCAACGAGCCCGAAACCAGCCTGCACCCCGACCTGCTGCCCGCGCTGGCGCGATTGATCATTCGTACCTCGCTCCATTCCCAGGTGTGGGTGGTGTCCCACGCGCGACGGCTGATTGCCGCCTTGCAGCAAGACCCGGAGTGCAACTGCATCGTGCTGGAAAAAAACCTCGGCCAGACCGAGGTCGTGGGGCAGCGAATGCTGGATCAACCGGCTTGGCATTGGGCGGATTGATAGAGGGAAATCAAAGCAATCGCAGCCGTTGCCCCCAAGTTTCAACTCCACGCAGGGGGATATTGGGGTTGTGCCCCCAAACCGTGGGCATTGGCGGTACTCGGTGGGTTTCTTCGATGGTTTGTTTATTAGCAAAGCTTTGTGAGGTTGAGCTCGACGTTGAGGAAATAGAGTTTCTTGGGGGACGCGGCGGTGGGGTGTTTTTACCCATTAACTTGGCAACTCTCTTAGCTCTGGCTGCCGCTCTAATGCCACTCCAGCCCAGCTTAGTGGCCAAGACAGAGCTGCTTAAACCTAAAATGGCCAAGGTTATGCCCACTGCGGTCATTTCAGTGCTGCCTGTGTTGTTATTTCCCGCTGCCATGCTCAATCGAACGGTGCCGATAATACCTGCGGAAGCTGTAAACCCCACACCAGCGACCTTCGCAAGATCAACGGCCTTGATGGGGCCAGCTTTTAACGCTTTCAAGGATGCGTAAAAGCCCACAGAGGGAATTGCTCCGACCGCTGTCCCGCCCAGCCCAATGACCGACAGGACGACAGGGGCTATCAAGGCAAAGGAAAACTGCCCATTGGGGTCTACCCGGTTAACCGGATCACCCAGGCAATAGCAGTAGGGGTTCAACCCGCCAGCACCAAACGGGCTTAACGTATCGGGGCTGTTAAAGCGCATCAATACGGGGTTGTACGCGCGGTGGCCGTTACCCAACAGATAGTGGCCGGTCATCGGGTCAGGCGCTTCCCCGTTAAACCCTAACAGCTCCTGTTGCCCACGATGATGCCCATACGGGGTGTAAGCCTGCGGGTGTTGGTGTGCGCCGCTGAGTGAATGCAACACGCTGCGTTGCAGGTCGGTGCCCAGCAACAGCGTTGCGGTTGTGTGTTTTTCAGCCAGCAACTGGTCGTGGTGCTGAAAGACTGTCTGGCTGTGTTCGCCCTGGCGTTCAGTGCTCAAGTGCTCACGGTGATAAAAACGCTGCGTCGAGGGCTGGGCGCCTATTGTCGTTGTTGTTAAGCGATCCAGAGGATCATAGGCATAGCGTTTAAGAGGCATGTGGGTTGGCTCTTTGCTGAGTGTCCCCCAGCTTTGCTCCAATGCCAGACCTTGCCTACCTGTTAACTCTGCTAGGTTTTTTTGCCAAATACTAAAAAACGCCGACGCTGTAGGAGCCGTCGGCGTTTTGAGTGGGCGGGCGTTGGATTAGAACGCAGGCACTACCGCACCTTTGTATTTCTGCTCAATGAAGGCTTTGACTTCAGGGCTGGTCAGGGCTTTGGACAGCTTTTGGATTGCGTCGCTGTCTTTGTTGTCCGGGCGAGCCACCAGGAAGTTCACGTAAGGCGAATCAGAGCCTTCAATGATCAGCGCGTCAGTGGCCGGGTTCAGGCCCGCTTCCAGCGCGTAGTTGGTGTTGATCATGTCCAGGTCAACTTGGTCCAGCACGCGTGGCAGCAGTGCCGACTCAAGCTCTTTGAACTTGAAGTTGTGCGGGTTTTTGGCGATGTCTTTCGGGGTGGCCACCGCGTTGGTCGGGTCTTTCAGTTCGATCAGACCGGCCTTTTGCAGCAGGATCAACGCACGGCCGCTGTTGCTGCCTTCGTTAGGGATCGCGATGGTTGCGCCGTCTTTCAGGTCTTTGATGTCTTTAACTTTTTTGGAGTAACCACCAAAAGGTTCAACGTGTACGCCAACCACGGTCACCAGGTTGGTGCCTTTGCCTTTGTTAAAGCTTTCGAGGTACGGCAGGGTCTGGAAGTAGTTGGCGTCCAGACGCTTCTCTGCGACTTGTACGTTGGGCTGCACGTAGTCGGTGAAAACTTTAATGTCCAGATCCACGCCTTCTTTGGCGAGGGTCGGTTTGATCAACTCAAGGATTTCAGCGTGAGGAATCGGGGTCGCAGCGACCACCAATTTTTCGTTAGCCTGTGCCAGGCCTGCCGTCAGAGCAGCCGCCAATGCGGAAAACAACAGAACCTTTTTCATGCAATGTCCTTAAGGGGTGACCGTTCTGGTAACGGTTTTATTGGAGTCGGAGCGAAAGATACCGACTTTCTTTATTCCAGAACAATAATATTTATTCATTCGCTTAGATCGTTTGGTTCTTTAAATCCCTATCTGTAGGAGCGAGCTTGCCTCGCGATCTTTTGATCGTCTAAAAGATCGCGAGGTGGGGGTTATGCCAGCAGCTGTTTCAGCGCCGTCAGCTCCTGCGCCGTTGCGCCTTTAATAAAATGCTCAATCTGCCCCAGGCTGTCAGGCAGGTTTAAATGCTCGGGGCGGATCTCTTCGCCGGTGCTCACCAGCAGCGCAAAGTGGATGACGTTTTCCAGCTCACGGGTATTGCCGGGCCATGTGTGGCGCTCCAATACCCGTTGCGCGCTGTCACTGATAAAGGGCACCGCCAGGTTGAGGCGCTGGCTGTAGATGCCTAAAAAGTATTCGGCCAACGACAAAATATCCCCCGGCCGCTCGCGCAAAGCGGGCAACGGCAACTGCCCCTCGCTGAGGTAGTGATACAGCCGCTCGTGAAATTTGCCAGCCTGTACCGCCTGAGCCAGGTCGATGCTGGTGGCCGCCACCAGGCGCACATCCACCGGGCTGGGCTGATGGGCGCCGACCCGCGTGACTTCGTGGGTTTCCAGTGCGGCCAGCAATTTGACCTGAATGCCCAGCGGCAAATCACCGATTTCATCCAGGTACAGCGTGCCGCCATTGGCGGAGCCGAACCAGCCAGCGCGGCTGCTGGCCGAACTGCTGTGGCTGCCGGGAGCGTAACCGAACAACTCGGCATCGGCGTAGGTGGGGCTGATCGCGCCGCAATTAACAGACACAAACAAACCGGTGCGGTCGCTGGCGCGGTGGATGTGCCGGGCCAACAACTCTTTACCGGTGCCGGTTTCGCCGCGAATCAAGACCGGTAGCGCGCGCGGCGCCAGCAGTTCCAGGTCATCACGCAATTGGCGCGAACGCGGATCGACAAACACCAGTGCTTTGGCGCGAATGCTCAGCGGGCTTTTTTCGGCGTCGGGGAAGGTCAGCAGGGGCTGACCAAAGGTTTCATGCAGACTCATGGCGGGCTCCCGCCCGCCGCCGATGGGTGGGCGCGGGCGTTACAAAAAATTCAGGCGCGGCGCAGGGCACCGTGCTCAATACGGGTTTGCAGGCGATACAAAAAGGCGAAGCCTTGCTCCCAGCGTTGGTGGCCAGACTTGACGTTGATATGTCCGGCGCCGCTGAGAATGCCGACCTCGGCGCCCCATTGGCGGGCAAACTCCATGGCGCGAGGTGCGCTGGCCGCGGCATCGTTGTCAGAGCCGACGACTTGGCTCGGGAACGGCAGGGTTTGCGTCGGGATCGGGGCAAAGTTACGCAGTGCGGGGGCGCAGGTGGGGCGTTCGACATCTGCCGGGGCGACCAGCAAGGCACCGCGCACCTGGCTCAGCAAGCTGGCAGGGGCACGTTCGGCCCAATGCGCAACGGTGATGCAACCCAGGCTGTGGGCAATCAGAATGACCGGCGTGCTGTCGGCGGCAATCGCCTCGGCCAGCGCGGCAATCCAGTCTTCGCGGCGTGGCGTCAACCAGTCGGCCTGTTCCACCCGGGCACTGTTCGGCAAGCTGTTTTGCCAGTGGGTTTGCCAATGATCGTCAGACGAACCTTGCCAACCCGGCACTATCAAATAGCGAATCGATTCATTGCCCATGGCTGTGCGCCTCCAGCGGTATGTGTGTTACCGAGTCAGTATAGGGACGGTTTTTAGATTCGCTAAGGAATAAGAAGCTATTTGTTAATAACCAAAAAACCATCGCCGTCCAGAACGCGCAGGCGTATTACACTCAATGCATTGCCCACCCCGCGAGCTTGCGCCATGAAAAGCCTGGTTGATCATCTGAGCCAATACGCCGCTTACCACCGTGACAAACGCAATATCGTCACCCACTTTGTGGGCATCCCGTTGATTGTGATTGCCGTGGCGGTTCTGTTGTCGCGACCGCAATGGGCGGGCATTTCGCCTGCGGTGTTAGTGATGATCGCCAGTGCGGTGTTTTACCTGCGCCTTGAACTGCGCTTGGGGTTATTAATGACCGTGTTGCTGGGGCTGGCGGTCTGGCTCGGGCACACCTTGGCGGCGCTGAGCACGGGCGCGTGGCTAAGCTGGGGGGTTGGGCTGTTTGTGGTCGGCTGGGTGATCCAGTTTGTGGGGCATTACTACGAAGGGCGCAAGCCTGCGTTTATCGACGACGTAACCGGGCTGATTGTCGGGCCGTTGTTTGTGGTGGTGGAGTTGGGTTTTCTGCTGGGCTGGCGCCAGGATTTGCAGCGCGAAATCGACGCACGAATCGTGTAGGAGCGAGCAAGCCCGCTCCCACCGGTTTATCTAAACGCCTGGTGCAACTGTGCCAGCGTTTCAAAGTGGTAGGTGGGCGCGTGTGCGCTCAGCTCTTCGAAGCTGCCAAAGCCGTAGCCCACGGCCGCCGCGTCCAGGCCGTTGTGGCTGGCGCCGATGAGGTCGTGCTTGCGGTCACCGATCATCAGGGTCTGCGCCGGGTCCAGCCCTTCTTCGGCCATCAGGTGAGCAATTAGCTCGACCTTGTTGGTGCGCGTGCCGTCCAGTTCGCTGCCGTAAATCACTTTAAAGTGCTTGGCAAAGTCAAAGTGCCGGGCGATTTCGCGGGCGTAAATCTGCGGCTTCGAGGTGGCGATGAACAGCTGGCGGCCTTGGCCCACCAGTTCTTCCAGCAGCGGCGTAATGCCCTCAAATACCTGGTTTTCGTACAAGCCTTTGACCGAGAAACGCTCACGGTAAAAGCCCACGGCTTCCCATGCCTGGGCTTCGCTGAAGCCGTAAAACTCGATAAAGGCTTGCAGCAGCGGCGGGCCGATAAAGTGTTCGAGTTTGCGCAGGTCTGGCTCATCAATGCCCATTTTGCTCAATCCATACTGGATCGAGCGGGTGATGCCTTCGCGTGGGTCGGTCAGGGTACCGTCGAGGTCGAACAATACGTTTTGATACTGCATGCAGGGCTCCAAAATAGGCGGCTTAAACGGGCTGGTCGTAGCCTTCGGCCAAGTGCTGGTCTTTGAGTTTTACGTAGTTGCCAGCGCTGTAGGTAAAAAAGGCTTTCTCTTTTTCAGTCAGTTCACGCACTTGCTTGACCGGGCTGCCGACATACAAAAAGCCGCTTTGCAGGCGTTTGCCCGGAGGCACCAGGCTGCCCGCGCCCACGATCACGTCGTCTTCAATCACCGCCCCGTCCATCACGATGCTGCTCATGCCGATCAAAATACGGCTGCCCACGGTGCAGCCATGCAGCATGACCTTGTGCGCGATGGTCACGTCATCGCCGATCAGCAGCGGGAAACCTTCAGGGTTGAACGGCCCGGCGTGGGTGATGTGCAGCACGCAGCCGTCTTGCACGCTGGTGCGCGCACCGATGCGGATACGGTGCATGTCGCCGCGAATCACGGTCAATGGCCAGATCGAACTGTCGGCGCCGATCTCGACGTCGCCAATCACCACGGCCGAACGGTCGACAAAGGCGCGCTCGCCCACGGTAGGTGTGTGCTGCTGGAACGGACGGATGGACACAAATAGCTTCCTTCTTTAGCAGTAATAGGGCGTTACAGGGCTGCGGTAACGGTCGATTGTAATTAAGATGGCCCAAGGTCTGCTGACGTTTCATTACAACGAGGTGAGTGGTTCAGTTTTTGCAATGAAACCTCAACAGATCTTCAATTTCTTCTAGCCAAGGTGCCAAACGTGAGCGAGAAAAACCCTCTATTGCAGCCCTACGACCTGCCGCCGTTTTCGGCGATCCGTCCTGAGCACGTCCAGCCGGCCATCGAGCAGATCCTCGCGGACAACCGTGCTGGCATTCAAAAGATCCTCGCCGATCAAGGCAAGAACCCGACGTGGGCCGGTCTGGTGCTGGCGATGGATGAGTTGAACGACCGTCTGGGCGCCGCCTGGAGCCCGGTCAGCCACTTGAACGCGGTGTGCAACAGCACTGAGCTGCGTGAAGCTTACGAGGCGTGCTTGCCTGCATTGAGCGCCTACTCCACCGAGATGGGCCAGAACCGTGAGCTGTTCCAGGCCTTCGAAGCCTTGGCCCACAGCCCGCAAGTGGCTGACTTTGATCAGGCACAAAAGACCATTCTTGAACACTCGCTGCGCGATTTCCGCTTGTCGGGTATTGATCTGCCAGAAGCCGAGCAGAAGCGCTACGCCGAAGTGCAGAGCAAGCTGTCTGAGTTGGGCAGCAAGTTCTCCAACCAGTTGCTGGACGCGACCCAGGCCTGGACCAAGCACATCACCGACGAAGCTGCGCTGGCAGGCCTGACCGAGTCGGCCAAGGCGCAAATGGCCGCGGCTGCACAGGCTAAAGGGCTGGATGGCTGGTTGATCTCGCTCGAGTTCCCAAGCTACTACCCGGTCATGACCTACGCCGAAGACCGCGCCCTGCGCGAAGAAGTCTACGCCGCCTACTGCACCCGCGCGTCGGACCAAGGCCCGAATGCCGGTCAGTTTGATAACGGTCCGGTGATGGAACAGATCCTCGATCTGCGTCAGGAACTGGCCAAGTTGCTGGGTTTTGGCAGCTTTGCAGAGCTGAGCCTGGCCACCAAAATGGCTGAAACGCCGGATCAGGTGCTGACCTTCCTGCGTGACCTGGCCAAGCGCACCAAGCCGTTTGCGGCGCGTGACCTTGAGCAACTGCAAGCCTATGCCAGCGAGCAAGGCTGCGACGAACTGAAAAGCTGGGACACCGGTTTCTTCGGCGAAAAACTGCGCGAGCAGCGGTACAGCGTGTCGCAAGAAGCCTTGCGCGCCTACTTCCCGATCGACAAAGTGCTGGATGGCTTGTTCGCCATCGTGCATCGCCTGTACGGCATCGACATTGCTGAAATCAAAGGCTTCGACACCTGGCATCCCGATGTTCGCCTGTTCGAAATCAAAGAAAACGGCCAGCACATCGGGCGTTTCTTCTTTGACCTGTACGCCCGCGCCAACAAGCGCGGTGGTGCCTGGATGGACGGCGCCCGTGACCGTCGCCGCACCGCAGCCGGCGAGCTGCAAAGCCCGGTAGCCAACCTGGTGTGTAACTTCACCCCGGCCGTTGCGGGCAAGCCTGCACTGCTGACCCACGACGAAGTGACCACCCTGTTCCACGAATTCGGTCATGGTCTGCACCATATGCTGACCGAGATCGAACACGCAGGCGTGTCCGGCATCAACGGCGTGGCGTGGGATGCGGTCGAGCTGCCAAGCCAGTTCATGGAAAACTGGTGCTGGGAGCCGGAAGGCCTGGCGCTGATCTCCGGCCACTATGAAACCGGCGAAGCGCTGCCAAAAGACCTGCTGGATAAAATGCTCGCGGCCAAGAACTTCCAGTCCGGGCTGATGATGGTGCGTCAGTTGGAGTTCTCGCTGTTTGACTTCGAACTGCACGCCACCCACGGCGATGGCCGCAGCGTTGCTCAGGTGCTGGACGGCATCCGTGATGAGGTCTCGGTCATGCGCCCACCGGCGTACAACCGCTTCCCGAACAGCTTCGCGCACATCTTTGCAGGCGGTTACGCGGCGGGTTACTACAGCTACAAGTGGGCTGAAGTGTTGTCGGCAGATGCGTTCTCGCGCTTTGAAGAAGAAGGCGTGTTCAACCCGCAAACCGGCAAGGCATTCCGCCAGGCCATTCTGGCGCGCGGTGGCTCGCTGGCCCCAATGGAACTGTTCAAGGACTTCCGTGGCCGTGAGCCGTCGATTGACGCCTTGTTGCGCCACAGCGGCCTGACCGAGGACGCGGCAGCATGAGTGATACACCGGTAAACGTGACAAAAAAACGCTTTATCGCCGGGGCTGTCTGCCCGGCGTGCAGCGAGCCTGACAAGCTGATGATGTGGAACGAAAACGACGTGCCGCACCGCGAATGCGTGGCCTGCGGCTACTCCGACACGCTGAATGAACAAGGTCTGTCGGTGCCCAAGGAATTGGGCACGCGGGTCAACACCTCGGCACTGAAAAAACCACCGACGCCGAACGTTCAGGCGGTGCAGTTCTTTCCGAATCCGAAGCTGAAAAAGCCTTAAAGCCTTACGAAAACCCTGTAGTCGCTGACAAAGCATGAGGCTGCGATGCAAACCACATCGCAGCTTCGTACCTCATCAGCGACTACAACCCTCTGGTGAGGGTGTTTTTAGGCCTTCTGCCACACCTTCGGCTTAAAGAACAACGTCTCGCCTCGGGCCAGTTCGGTCAGGCTGTCATGGTCTTTGACTACTTCCACTTCGATCAGCTCGCTTTGACCCTCAACCTTCAACGTCACCCGGGTGGTCGCACCCAGCGGGCGAATGTCGCGTACCTGGGCGGCGTGGTGGTCTTCGAGTTCGTGGCGCGACAACGACACTTCGTGCGGACGGAACAGGACGTGGTTGTCCTCGCCCAAATGCAGGCGGTTGGAGTCGCCCAGGAAGTGATAAACAAAGTCGCTGGCCGGGTTTTCGTAGACGTCACCCGGTGAGCCGATTTGCTCGATCACGCCTTTATTCATGACCACGATGCGATCTGCGACTTCCATCGCTTCTTCCTGGTCATGGGTCACGAACACCGAGGTCAGGTTGATGTCTTCGTGCAGGCGCGCAAGCCAGCGGCGCAGTTCTTTACGGACCTTGGCGTCGAGGGCGCCGAACGGTTCGTCGAGCAGCAGCACTTTAGGCTCTACCGCCAAGGCGCGGGCCAGGGCGATACGCTGGCGCTGACCACCCGACAGTTGCTCCGGGTAGCGGTCAGAGAGCCAGTCCAACTGCACCATGTTCAGCAGCTCGTGGACTTTTTCAGCGATGCGGGTTTCGTTCGGGCGCTCGCCTTTAGGCTTCATGCGCAGGCCGAAGGCCACGTTGTCGAATACCGTCATGTGGCGGAACAGCGCGTAATGCTGGAACACGAAACCGACGTTGCGATCACGCACGTCATGGCCCGAGACGTCTTCGCCGTGGAAGACGATGCTGCCCTGGTCCGGGGTTTCAAGCCCCGCGATGATGCGCAACAGGGTGGTTTTGCCGCAGCCCGACGGGCCCAGCAATGCCACCAGCTCGCCGCTGTGGATGTCCAGATTGATGCTGTCCAGCGCTTTGAAGGCGTTGAAGTTCTTGCTGACGTTACGGACTTCGATCGACATGGTTTATTCCTCCGCGGCGCTGGCGCGCAGGCGGTTAATACGGGATTCGCTCCACTGCTTGAGCAGCAGGATGAAGAGCGCCAGGATCAGCAACAGGGTGGCCACAGCGAAGGCGGCGACGTGGTTGTATTCGTTGTAGAGGATCTCGACGTGCAGCGGCAGGGTGTTGGTCACCCCGCGAATGTGCCCGGAAACCACCGACACCGCGCCAAATTCGCCCATCGCCCGCGCCGTACACAGTACAACGCCGTAGATCAGGCCCCATTTGATGTTGGGCACGGTGACGTGCCAGAACATCTGCCAGCCATTGGCGCCCAGCAAGCGTGCGGCTTCTTCTTCCTGAGTGCCCTGCTCTTGCATCAGCGGGATCAGCTCACGGGCCACGAAGGGCACCGTCACAAAGATGGTTGCCAGCACGATGCCCGGTAACGCAAAGATGATCTGAATGTCGTGGTCTTGCAGCCACTCGCCGAAGAAACCCTGCGCGCCGAACATCAGCACGTAGACCAGACCGGCGATCACCGGTGATACCGAAAACGGCAGGTCGATCAGGGTGACCAGGATACTTTTGCCGCGAAAGCTGTATTTGCTCACGCACCAGGCCGCACTCACGCCAAACACCACGTTGAGCGGTACCGAAATGACGACGGCGATGATGGTCAGCTTGAGGGCCGACAAGGCGTCAGGCTCAAGGATCGCATCGAAGAACGCACCGAAGCCCAGCTTCAGGCCCTGAGACACCACGATCAGCAGTGGCAACAGCAAGAAGCCGATAAAGAACAACCAGCCAAGTGCGATCAGCAGCCGGCGTGAAAGCGGGCTGCCACGGCGTGCAGCGTTGGCGGCGGAAGCCGCGTTTATGGACGAACTGGACATACGCTGGCCTCCTTCAGGATGGGGTTTCGATGCGGCGCTGGATCAAGTTGATCAGCAGCAGCAACACGAAGGAAACCACCAGCATCATCACGCCGATGGCGGTGGCGCCGGTGTAGTCGTACTGGTCGAGCTTGACCATGATCAGCAGCGGCAGGATCTCGGTTTTCATCGGCATGTTACCGGCGATGAAAATGACCGAGCCGTACTCACCGATGCCACGGGCAAAGGCCAGCGCAAAACCGGTCAACCAGGCGGGCAACAGGGCCGGCATGAGGATGTAGCGGAACACTTGCAGGGGCTTGGCGCCCAGGCAGGCGGCGGCTTCTTCGATTTCACGCGGGATGTCTGCCAGCACCGGCTGCACGGTGCGCACCACAAACGGCAGGGTCACAAAGGTCAGGGCCAGGGTAATGCCCAGCGGGGTGTAGGCGATTTTAAAGCCCAGGTCCGAGGCGAACTGGCCAATCCAGCCATGGGGCGCGTACAACGTGGTCAGTGCAATACCGGCCACCGCCGTTGGCAGGGCAAAGGGCAGGTCGATCATGGCATCGATGATCTTGCGCCCGGGGAAGGTGTAACGCACCAGCACCCAGGCCAGAACGGTGCCGATGACGCCGTTGATCAAGGCAGCAAAAAAGGCGGTGCCAAAACTGAGCTTGAGCGCTGCCAACACCCGCGGTGCGGTGATGATGGCCCAAAACTGCTCCCAGGTGAGTTGCGCGGCATGCACAAACATGGCAGCCAACGGTATAAGCACGATGAGGCTGAGGTACACCAAGGTGTAGCCCAGCGTCAGCCCGAAGCCGGGTATGACGGGGGAAATACGACGAGACATAAGAGTCCTTGGTTAACGCACGAAGCCCGCAACGGGGTCGCGGGCTCTATGTTCTAGCTTTCAGCGTGGCTTAATGCCCCGCCCCACAGGTTATTGCGCCTGGTAGATCTGGTCGAACACGCCACCGTCATTAAAAAATTTCGGCTGCGCAGTTTTCCAGCCGCCGAAGTCTTTGTCGATAGTGACAAGCTCCAGTTTCGGAAATTGCTCGGCGTATTTGGCCGCTACTTTTTCATCACGCGGACGGTAGAAGTTCTTGGCTGCGATCTCTTGGCCAGCCGGGCTGTACAGGTGTTTGAGGTACGCGTTGGCGATCTCCAGGTTGCCTTTTTTCTCGGCGTTTTTGTCGACCACGGCCACCGGAGGCTCGGCCAGAATCGACAGCGAAGGTACGACGATGTCGAACTTGTCTGTACCGCCGTCTTCTTTCAGCGCCAGGAACGCTTCGTTTTCCCACGCCAGCAACACGTCACCCTGACCGTTGTTGACGAAGGTAATCGTCGAGCCACGTGCGCCGGTGTCCAGTACCGGTACGTGCTTGAACAACTCTTGCACGTAGGCTTTGGCTTTGGCTTCGTCGCCGCCGTTGGCTTTCAGGCCGTAGGCGTAGGCCGCGAGGAAGTTCCAGCGTGCGCCGCCGCTGGTTTTAGGGTTCGGGGTAATCACCGAGACGTCTTTCTTGACCAGGTCGCCCCAGTCTTTGATGCCTTTAGGGTTGCCCTTGCGCACCAGGAACACGATGGTCGAAGTGTACGGGGTGCTGGCGTCCGGCAGGCGGGTTTGCCAGTCGGCTGGCAGCGAGCCTTTGTTGAGTTTGGAGATTTCATCGATGTCACCGGCCAATGCCAGGGTCACGACGTCGGCGCGCAAGCCATCAACCACGGCACGGCCCTGTTTGCCCGAACCACCGTGAGACTGCTGGATTTTGACGTTGTCGCCCGGGTGGCTGGCTTTCCAGAAATTAACGAACTCAGCGTTGTAATCCTGGTACAGCTCACGGGTTGGATCATAAGAAACGTTAAGCAATTCGTAGTCTTTGGCTACAGCGGAGCCAGCAAAAATGGCACTGGCCAGCGCGGCCAGAGCGTAACGGCGTAGGGACATAGGTGAGGCTCCAAAGCGTTTCTAGTTGTTATGAACGCACTCCAATGAGTGCGTTTGGCTCAATTACTTTTCTGGCTCGGGTTCTGTAACCGGAATTTTTCTTTGCGTTCGATCTGAACCACTTGTGCGTTGTGCACGGTGATTTCGACGGCACCAAAGCGCAGGTCCCGTAGCGCGCTCTGGATTTCCCGCAGAATGGTGGCTTCGTCCTGACCGTCAACGCTACGCAGAGATGCGCTCATGGTGTGCTCCTGGAAATATGGGTTGCCGACTGAGGTGCTGGCGTGGATGTCATAGTAGTGAGGCGCGATTATTCTTAAAAATACTATTTAAGAATGTTTATATAACTGAAAGCGTGGTAGTCGGAGGGAGGCTTTATTCGCGCGCGTAATCGAGGGCAGGGTCTACACTCCAATTGCCTCGTAAGCGCATCAATGCGGGGCCGGCACGACACGCTGCTTATATAAGGTAGGAACTGTCACTGGACAGTTGGTGATAGTGGGATCACCTTAGAGCAGTTGTCGCCTTTTCCTGCATAGTCTGGAGTTTTTATGTCGTTTACCCCTGAGTTGGTTGCCGAACTGGAAGTCCTTGCACTGTTTGACCTGGAAAGTACGCTTGAGGGCCTGAAGATCCATCAGACCGCTGATCCACAACGGATCGCGGCAGCACAACGTTTGTATGACAAAGACCTGATCAATCAACCCGATGGTGGTTACCTGACCAGCCTGGGCCGTGATGCCGCCGAGCATGTCCAAGGGCTGCTGCTGATCCTTACCTCAGAGTCGAAGCTGGGCGAAAAACTGGCAGAAATTGCCTGACATCCCGCATTGCCCACGGAATCTCCCTCTTTGTTGATTCCGCGGGCGCATTCCCTGTTTCCCGTCTAATGTTCACATATGTAAAAAATCTGACGTCAAAAACACAATCGTCCTAAGTCTTTTGTGCTGCTGGCTGTAAACTCACCTCCCCTCCTCTTTCTCGTTTGGCGAGTCGGTCTGAGTGTGCAATGACGCGCCCCCTGGAAGTAAGACCCGCTCTGAGTGAGGGAATCGATCGACAGGTTCTCCATCAGGTGCGTGAGCGGTTTCTGGCGGTCAACAACGGACGTCTGCAGCGCGCAATGGAAGGCCTGTTGCCCGCTCAGCAAACGATCCTGAAGCTGTTGGCCCTGTTGTTTCATGTGAACGACCCGCTGCTGCCCGGCTATGTCTCGGACTGCACGCCGGCCGGTGTCTCGGGTTATGCCCCGGATGCGCCAACCCTGACGGCGGCGCAGGCGTTAGCCGCTGACTTTATCTATCGCCCGCAGCCCGGCCAGCCCCAGGCCATTCACGGCCTGTACTTGATGGGCAGCCTGGGCACGTTGGCGCAGACCGACCAGAGCGATATGGACGTGTGGCTCTGCCATGCGCCGGGCCTGGACGACCAGGCGTTGGCCAACTTGCGCAAAAAATGCCGCCGCCTGGAAACATGGGCCGCGGGCCAGGGCAGTGAGGCGCACTTTTTTCTGATCGATGCCCAGCGTTTCGCCCAAGGCGAACGTGCTCTGCAGTGCGACGTGGATGACTTTGTGAACGCGCAACATTCGTTGTTGCTCGACGAGTTTTATCGCACGGCGATCTGGCTCGGCGGGCGCACACCGTTGTGGTGGTGGGTGCCCGCATATGAAGAAGCCCGCTATGGCGAATTCATTCAGACGCTTGAGGCCCAGCGCCTGATCCCGGTGGATGAGGTGATCGACCTCGGGCATTTGGCGCACATCCCGGCGGCCGAGTTTTTAGGGGCCGGGTTGAAGCAGTTGTTCAAGGGCATCGAGTCGCCCTACAAATCGGTGCTCAAACTGCTGTTGATTGAGGTGTATGCCAGCGAGCACCCTCGGGTGAGTTGCCTGAGCCTGGGCTATAAGCGCGCCGTGTACGCCCATCAATTGGACCTCGATGAGCTGGATCCGTACGTGATGGTGTACCGGCGCATTGAGGGCTACTTGCAGGCCCGTGGCGATGTTCAGCGCCTGGAGCTGGTGCGCCGCAGCCTGTACCTCAAGGTCAATCACAAGCTCTCAGGCCATGCCCCGGCGCAGGGTGCCCCTTGGCAGCGCGCCCTGCTGGAGCGCCTGACCCACGAATGGGGCTGGGATGAGCAGCAGTTGGCGCAGCTGGACAACCGTTCGAAATGGAAGACCGGGCCGGACAGCCGTGAGCGCCTGGCGCTGTCGCGTGAGTTGAATGACAGCTACCGTTTTTTGAGCCAGCTCGCTCGGCATGAATACCCGATCAGGTTGCCCGTTATAACGGTCTAGGGCGTTTGGGCAGCGCTGCAACACCGAGCGCTACCACGGATCTGGTGTATCGGGGCAGTTTAAAGCTCGAAATCGCCTGCGGCTTCTGGCTGATATTTAACTTCAAGCAATTCAAGTTTGAGGGTCTTGCCGCCGGGTGCCGGCCAGTTGATGTGCTGACCCGTTTGCAAGCCCAGCAATGCGCTGCCGACCGGCGCCAAAATCGAAATTTTACCTTCGTCTGCGTTGGCATCTTTTGGGTAGACCAGCGTCAGGTCATAATCTTTGCCGCTGCTTTCTTCACGGCAATGCACGCGCGAATTCATGGTCACGACGTTGGCCGGCACTTCTTCGTGGCCGACGACGTTTTCGGCACGATCCAGCTCGGCCTGCAGCGCAACAACACCGGGTAACGTGTCATCCAGACTGTCGATCAGCTTCTCCAGACGTTGTACGTCCAGGCGTGTGAGGGTGATGGCGGGTGAAGTACTCATGACCTGGCAGACTCCTTTTTTCTGCACGGAAAAGCAAAACCCCGCCAGGACATGGCGGGGTTTTGACCAGCCTCGTGTCGACGAGGCGAACTTGGACACTACCACAGCAAAATAAATACACAAGGTTGCCTGTAGGAGCGAGCTTGCCTCGCGATCTTTTGATCTTTTGAAAGATCGCGAGGCAATCGAGCGTCGACCGGCTGCTCCTACAACGATCAGCCTCTGCGCTCGCGGGCCTGCTCGCAAATGACCCGGCGGCGTGCATCATCTGCCGAGCGCCATTCGCGAATGTCTTCGACGTGGCGAAAACAGCCCAGGCAGACCTTGTGTTCATCCAGCCGGCACGTGCTGATACAAGGGGACGGCACGGCCGGGCTGACGTTGCTGTAGAGCGGTTTTGCGGGTTTAGCAGGCGCAGTCACAATCAGATCTCTTCAAATTCCAGCTCGGCGCCCGCTTGTTCCAGTGTCAGGCGAGCCACCATTTCACTCAGTAGCTCATCGGTACTGTCGTGTACCCAGCGCGAGTTATCTTCGTCGTATTCGAAATGGAAACCACCGCTGCGTGCAGCGAGCCAGAGCTGGCGAAGCGGCTCCTGTCGGCTGAAAATCAATTGGGTGCCATTTTCAAACTTGACCGTTAAAACGCCGGCCGAGTTCTCAATATCAACATCCAGATCACTGTCGTCGAAAACGTCTTCCAGGTTTTCCTGGGTTGCATCGACCAGATCGTGAAAACGGGCTTCAGTCAAACTCATGGTGGAACCTCGTAGTGTCTAGTCATGCTCGGAGCTCGCAAGATACGGGCGCTCCAGACCGATTGCAAACCCTAAGACAACCCGCCGCAATAGCACACCTGATTATCCGGACAGGTGCCCCCCGCGCGAGCCGTCTGCTGCATAGGCAAGCTGGTGGGTGGTCGGTATACTCGGTCGCAATTAATGCTTTTCAAAGGATTTCGCCATGAAGCGCCTGATCTCTTCGTTTGCTGCGCTTGTCGCGGTTGCTTGCCTTGTTTCTGCCTGTGGTCAAAAAGGACCGCTGTATCTGCCCGATGACAGCAAAAACCCGGATGACCAAGCCAAATCGTCGCAATCTCAAGCGCACAAGCATCAATAAGGGAACACCATGGACGCTTTTAATTACCGGGACGGCGAGCTGTTCGCCGAAGGTGTTGCGCTGACGGCTATCGCCGAACGCTTCGGCACCCCGACCTACGTCTATTCCCGGGCGCACATCGAGGCGCAATACAACGCGTATGCCCATGCCCTGGAAGGCATGCCGCATTTGGTGTGCTTTGCAGTCAAGGCCAACTCCAACCTGGGTGTGCTCAATGTCCTGGCGCGTTTGGGCGCTGGTTTTGACATTGTGTCGCGCGGTGAACTGGAGCGTGTGTTGGCCGCTGGCGGCTCGGCAGACAAAATCGTGTTTTCGGGCGTCGGCAAGACCCGCGACGACATGCGTCGTGCGCTGGAAGTCGGCGTGCACTGCTTTAACGTCGAGTCCACTGACGAGCTGGAGCGCCTGCAAGTGGTGGCCGCCGAGTTGGGCGTTCGTGCGCCGATCTCGCTGCGGGTCAACCCGGACGTAGACGCGGGCACCCACCCGTACATCTCCACCGGCCTTAAAGAAAACAAGTTCGGCATCGCCATCGCCGACGCCGAAGACGTGTACATCCGCGCTGCGCAACTGCCCAACCTCGAAGTGGTCGGCGTCGATTGCCATATCGGCTCGCAACTGACCACCCTCGAACCGTTTATCGATGCGCTTGATCGCCTGCTGGGGCTGATCGACCGTCTGGGCGATTGCGGCATTTACCTGCGCCACATCGACCTCGGTGGCGGCTTGGGCGTGCGTTATCGCGATGAAGAGCCGCCATTGGCTGCTGACTACATCAAAGCCGTGCGTTCGCGCATTGAAGGCCGTGATCTGGCACTGGTGTTCGAGCCGGGCCGTTTCATTGTGGCCAATGCGGGCGTGCTGCTGACCCAGGTCGAGTACCTCAAGCACACCGAGCACAAAGACTTCGCCATTGTCGACGCGGCCATGAACGACCTGATTCGTCCGGCGTTGTACCAGGCCTGGATGGACGTGACCGCGGTACGCCCGCGTGACACCGAAGCCCGCCCTTACGACATCGTCGGCCCGATCTGCGAAACCGGTGACTTCCTGGCCAAAGACCGCCAGTTGGCGCTGGCCGAAGGTGATTTGCTGGCCGTGCATTCGGCAGGTGCCTACGGGTTTGTCATGAGCTCGAACTACAACACCCGTGGCCGCGCCGCCGAAATTCTGGTGGATGGCGATCAAGCGTTTGAAGTGCGCCGTCGCGAGACCGTTGCTGAGCTGTATGCCGGCGAAAGCCTTCTGCCGGAGTGAGCCCATGTTGCTGCGTTTTACCAAAATGCACGGCCTGGGCAATGACTTCATGGTTCTTGACCTGGTCAGCCAGCACGCGCACATTTTGCCCAAGCACGCCAAACAATGGGGTGACCGGCACACGGGTGTCGGCTTTGATCAATTATTGATCGTTGAGGCACCGAGCAACCCGGAGGTGGATTTCCGTTACCGGATCTTCAACTCCGACGGTTCTGAAGTTGAACAGTGCGGTAACGGTGCCCGTTGTTTCGCCCGGTTTGTGCTCGACAAGCGTTTGACCACCAAGCGTCAGATCAAGGTCGAAACCAAAAGCGGCATCATCGAACTGAACGTGCGCAGCGATGGGCAGATCAGCGTCGATATGGGCCCGCCGCGCCTGGTTCCGCACGAGATCCCGTTTGTGGCCGACGCCCAGGCGTTGAGCTATGAGGTGGATGTCGACGGGCAGCCGGTGCAGTTGGCCGCCGTGTCGATGGGCAACCCCCATGCGGTGTTGCGCGTTGACGACATCAACGCCGCGCCGGTGCATGAGCTGGGGCCAAAAATTGAACACCATCCGCGCTTTCCGGCGCGGGTTAACGTGGGCTTTTTGCACGTGATTGATCGTCAGCGCGGGCAACTGCGGGTGTGGGAGCGTGGTGCCGGGGAAACCCAGGCCTGCGGTACCGGCGCCTGTGCGGCTGCGGTGGCGGCAATCAGCCAGGGCTGGATGGACTCACCGGTGACCCTCGATTTGCCCGGAGGTCGCTTGTCCATTGAATGGGCTGGCCCAGGCCAGTCCGTGATCATGACCGGCCCGGCGATGCGTGTGTACGAAGGACAAGTCCGTTTATGAGCGAGCGCATCTGATGACCGACCAGCCACAGCCTTCCGACCTTGAACTGCCTGCTGACGCTCTGGAGGCTGCGACGGTTGCGGCCTATCTGGAGGCTCATCCGGACTTCTTCAATCAGCGCGACGAGTTGCTGCTGGCATTGCGGATCCCGCACCAGCGCGGCGACACCATTTCGCTGGTTGAGCGCCAGTTGGAGCTGTTGCGCGCTCGCAACATCGAGATGCGCCATCGTTTATCGCAACTGATGGACGTAGCCCGCGACAACGATCGTTTGTTCGAAAAAACCCGTCGCCTCAACCTCGCGCTGATGGACGCCACCAGCCTTGAAGAGCTGGTGATGGCCGTCGAAGACAGCCTGCGCCAGGATTTCCAGGTGCCGTTTGTCAGCCTGGTGCTGTTTGGCGATAACCCGATGCCGGTTGGGCGCTGGGTCAACAGCGCCGATGCACAACGGGCCCTGGGCGGTTTGCTGGCCGAGGGTAAAGCGGTCAGCGGTAGCCTGCGTGAGCATGAGCTGGACTTCTTGTTCGGCGAAGAACAGCGCAAGCAAATCGGTTCGACGGCGGTGGTTGCGCTCAATCATCTGGGCTTGCATGGCGTATTGGCCGTGGGCAGCCGCGACCCGCAGCACTATAAAAGCTCGGTGGGCATGCTGTTTCTGGGGCATATCGCCGAAGTGCTGGGTCGGGTTTTGCCGCGCTTCACCAGCGCCCTGCGCTCGGTCCGCTAGCGGTGGAACGGCAACTGGACGCTTACTGCACGCACCTGCGCAGTGAGCGCCAAGTGTCTCCCCACACGCTGGAAGCCTATCGCCGCGACCTGAACAAGGTGCTGGCCTTTTGCGTTAAAGAATCCATCCCCGATTGGCCTGCCCTGGATATCCAGCGCTTGCGCCAACTGGTGGCGCGCCTGCATCAGCAAGGCCAGTCTTCGCGCAGTATCTCGCGGCTGCTGTCGGCGGTGCGCGGGCTGTATCACTACCTCAACCGCGAAGGGCTGTGTGATCACGACCCGGCGAACGGCCTGTCGCCGCCCAAGGGCGAGCGCCGCCTGCCGAAAACCCTCGACACTGACCGGGCCCTGCAACTGCTCGAAGGCGCTGTCGAGGACGACTTTTTGGCGTTGCGTGACCAAGCCATTCTTGAGCTGTTCTACTCGTCCGGGCTGCGCTTGTCGGAGCTGACCGGGCTTAACATGGACCAGCTCGACCTGGCAGACGGCCTGGTAGAAGTGCTCGGTAAAGGCAGCAAGATACGCGTGCTGCCGGTCGGCAAAAAGGCCCGGGAAGCGCTGCTGGCGTGGCTGCCTTTGCGCAGCCTGGCCAACCCGCAAGACGACGCGGTGTTCGTCAGCCAGCGCGGCACCCGGCTTGGCCCGCGGGCCATCCAGTTGCGGGTTAAAGCCGCAGGCGAGCGCGAGCTGGGGCAGAACCTGCACCCGCACATGCTGCGTCATTCATTTGCCAGCCATTTGCTGGAATCGTCTCAGGATTTACGTGCGGTGCAGGAACTGCTCGGGCATGCGGACATTAAAACCACGCAGATCTATACCCATCTGGATTTCCAGCACTTGGCATCGGTTTACGACAGCGCCCACCCACGGGCCAAACGCAGTAAGGGCAGTGAATGACCATTGAGCTGATTACCTTCGACCTCGACGACACCCTGTGGGACACCGCGCCGGTGATTGCCAGTGCCGAAACTGTGCTGCAAACCTGGCTGGCCGAAAATGCACCAAAATTGGGCGCGCTGGATGTTGCGGGGTATCAGGCGTTGCGCCAGCGAGTTTTGGTCGACGAGCCGCAGCTCAAGCATCGCATCAGCGCGTTGCGTCGGCGGGTGTTGTTCCACGCCTTGGAGGGCGCGGGTTATGCAGATGCGGAGGCTGAGGCGATGGCAGAGCAAGCGTTTGAGGTATTCATTGAGGCGCGTCATGCGCTAGAGGTGTTTCCTCAAGCTGAGCCTACGCTGATAGCGCTGGCCTCTGACTACACCTTGGGCGTCGTGACCAATGGCAATGCCGACGTGCGCCGCATCGGGCTGGGGCATCACTTTAAGTTTGTGTTGTGCGCCGAAGACATTGGCATTGCCAAACCGGACGCCCGGTTGTTTCACGAGGCACTGCGCCGCGGCGGCAGTATTTCGCCTGCGGCGACCGTGCACGTGGGCGATCACCCCGGTGATGACATTGCCGGCGCCCAGCAGGCGGGCTTGCGCGCCATCTGGTTCAACCCTGGCGGCAAACACTGGGAAGGCGACAAAGCCCCGGATGCCGAAGTGGGCTGCTTGAGCGAACTGCCAGCGGTGCTGAAAACGATGCGTACCCAAGCTCTGTAGTCGCTGGCGAAGCATGAGGCTGCGATGGGTTGCGCAGCGGCCCCAATCGGCGGTCCTGCGGCCCGCATCGCAGCCTCATGCTTCGTCAGCGACTACGGATCAAACAATCGCAGCCTGGGGCGTTCAGCCGTTACCCACAAAAAAACCCGCAGCGACGGCGGGTTTTTTCTTCAAGCAATGGAGCTGGCCTTAGATAGGGCGGCTGCCGTACTTGTTGTCAGGCTTTTTGGGTGGGTCAGCCACCACGTTCGCCTCGACTTCCTGCACTTTACCGCCCCGGGAGAGGAACTCTTCCATGGCGCGAGCCAGAGCATCACGCTCTTTGTTTTTGGCTTCAATGCTGGGCAGGTCATCAACCGACACCGCAGCCTTGGATTTGCCTTTGGCCGCAGGGACCGGCGCATCGTCGCCAGCGTCGTCGTCTGCAACGTCTTCGGCTGCCGCGTCGAGGCCTTCTTCGTTCTCGTCTTCGTCACCTACTTCGAGGTCATCATTTTCCAGATCATCGTCGCTCATGTTCTACCCCATGACTTGCGTAAAGCAGATTAGTTATAGACCAGCTGCACCCAGTATCGACTGCCGCTGGTGAAAAAGTAGCCTTGGGCAAACCGAGGCTCAAGTCTCTTCATCGATTAAGGTGACGAGAACTTATCGAGTTTCGCGATATCGCGCTGCTCGTTCAGGTAAACACGTTGCCCGTAGCCCGAGCTGCGGGCCTTGAAAGCGTCGGGTGCTTATCCTCGCCTTCGTCCTGCCAGGGGCTGTTTTTCGCCCCTTGGCGCGCATTCTAGCGTGCTGAATAAAAAAGCAAAGCGGCTAATAGTCGAGTTGTCACGTAAGCCTTCTTCCTACAAACAAGCGTAGAACTGATCTGAGCCTAAAGTGATCAGAAAAATCATTTCATCGCAGCGAATAGCGCCAGATTTCAGGTAAAAAAATACCCGGCAAGCCGGGTATTTTTTTAAAGGGCGGATTACAGGTTGTAACCACGCTCGTTGTGCTGTGCCAGGTCGAGGCCAACAGCCTCTTCTTCTTCGTTAACTCGCAGGCCCATCACGGCATCCAGCACTTTGAGGATGACGTACGTCACCACCGCGGTGTAGATCACAGTGAAGGCAACACCTTTGAACTGGATCCACACTTGTGTGCCGATGTCCGTCACGGTGCCGAAGCCACCCAGTGCTGGTGCTGCAAACACGCCGGTGAGGATGGCGCCGACGATACCGCCGATACCGTGCACGCCGAATGCGTCCAGCGAGTCGTCATAGCCCAGCTTGCGCTTGAGGCTGGTGGCGCAGAAGAAGCAGATAACGCCTGCCGCCAGACCGATCACGATCGAGCCCATTGGGCCGACGGTGCCTGCAGCCGGGGTGATTGCAACCAGACCGGCTACCACGCCCGAGGCGATGCCCAGTGCGCTTGGCTTGCCGTGGGTAATCCACTCGGCGAACATCCAGCCCAGTGCGGCAGTGGCGGTGGCGATTTGGGTTACCAGCATCGCCATACCGGCGGTGCCGTTGGCGGCAGCTGCCGAGCCTGCGTTGAAGCCGAACCAGCCGATCCACAGCATGGCCGCGCCGACCAGGGTGTAACCCAGGTTATGCGGTGCCATAGGCGTGGTTGGGTAGCCTTTACGCTTGCCGAGCACGATGCACGCGACCAGGCCTGCAATACCGGCGTTGATGTGCACCACGGTGCCGCCCGCGAAGTCCAGCACGCCCCAGTCACCCAGCAAGCTGCCCGGGCCGCCCCAGACCATATGGGCGATTGGCGCATACACCAGGGTGAACCACACGCCCATGAAAATCAGCATGGCCGAGAACTTCATGCGCTCTGCGAACGCACCGACGATCAGGGCCGGGGTGATGATGGCAAAGGTCATCTGGAAGGTGACGAACACCGCTTCCGGGAACAACGCCGCCGGGCCTGTGATGCTGGCCGGGGTGATGCCCGCCAGGAACACCTTGCCGAAGCCGCCGATGAACGAGTTGAAGTTGGTGACGCCCGCTTCCATGCCCGTGGTGTCGAACGCGATGCTGTAGCCATAAATGACCCACAGGATGCTGATCAGACCGGTAATGGCGAAGCACTGCATCATCACAGAAAGAAGGTTTTTGGAGCGCACCATGCCGCCGTAAAACAGCGCCAGGCCGGGAATGGTCATAAACAGCACCAAAGCCGTTGCAGTCAGCATCCAGGCGGTATCGCCGGAGTTGAGGACTGGAGCAGCCACTTCATCCGCCGCCATGGCCAGGCCAGGCAATACAGCGGACAACAGGGCTCCGAGCCCTGCGATTTTACGCAGAGTCATAGTGTTTTCTCCTGGGGCGTTGGGGTTTGGCGGCTTAGATTGCGTCTGTATCGGTTTCGCCGGTACGGATGCGAATAGCCTGTTCCAGATTGACTACAAAAATCTTGCCATCACCAATCTTGCCGGTGTTGGCAGCCTTGGTTATCGCCTCGATAACCCGGTCAAGATCTTTGTCGTCGATAGCGACATCAATCTTCACCTTTGGCAGAAAGTCGACCACGTACTCCGCACCGCGATACAGCTCGGTGTGGCCTTTCTGCCGGCCGAAGCCTTTGACCTCAGTAACGGTAATGCCCTGCACGCCGATTTCAGACAGCGACTCGCGCACGTCGTCTAATTTGAACGGCTTGATAATGGCGGTGACTAGCTTCATGAAACTTCTCCCGAATTGGTGGACTTGCCCCAGGAAAACAAACCCGGCTCAAGTCTATGCGCAGTGTCTGGCTTTGTAACGCTTCGTTGACCTTCTTCAGGCCGCGCAACGTGCATCAGTCGCTGGTGACGCAAGCACTCCCTGAACCACCTGCCGCACTGCCATCGTCATAGCAACTGCATCAGTACATGAGTCATGAGCAACTAAGCAGAAACCTTGCCATGTCTGGAAAATTCAGTAATTTCAGGTACTTATTGCCAGTTGGTGGCGTTGTGCCTGATTTCGCAGAGGTTTTGTGCACGCAAACAGTGCGTAGGTGGGCGGGGGTATGCCCAATAAATGTGCGAGGCCGGGCAGGCAATGCCCTTTTGACACTGCGTGATACACTCACCGCCATCTGTTTTAAGGACCTGCCCCATGCTCGCGCCCAAAGATTTTCTCGACGCCCTGAGTGGCCAAGCCTCACGTTTGTTCAGTGGCGACACCGCGCTGGCGCGCAACGAAATCGAAAGCCAGTTCAAAGCCTTGCTGCAAAGTGGCTTTAGCAAACTGGACCTGGTCAGCCGCGAAGAATTCGACAGCCAGATGGTCGTCCTCGCCCGCACCCGCGCGCGCCTTGAAAGCCTTGAGGCCAAAGTGGCCGAACTGGAAGCCAGGTTGCTGCCGCCCACCGAGTAATGCCCGGATGCGGTGCAACCGTAGGAGCGAGCTTGCCTCGCGATCTTTTGTCGGTTTAAAAGATCGCGAGACAAGCTCGCTCCCACAGATCTATCAGTGCTGCAAGATCTTGGACAGAAAGCTGCGAGCGCGGTCTGAGCGCGGCGCGCTGAAGAACTCTTCTGATTTCACATCTTCAATAATCTCGCCACCGTCCATGAACACGATGCGATCCGCCACTTTGCGGGCGAAGCCCATTTCGTGGGTGACGCACATCATGGTCATGCCCTCGCCCGCCAGTTCCACCATGACGTCCAGGACTTCGTTGACCATCTCCGGGTCCAGCGCTGACGTTGGTTCATCGAAGAGCATGGCGATGGGGTCCATGGCCAGCGCCCGGGCAATGGCGACGCGCTGCTGCTGACCGCCCGACAACTGAATGGGGTACTTGTGGGCGTGGCTCTTGAGGCCCACGCGTTCGAGCAGCGCCATGCCTTTTTTGGTCGCCGCGTGGCGGTCACGGCCCAAGACCTTGATTTGCGCCAGGTTGAGGTTGTCGATAATGCTCAGGTGCGGGAACAGTTCGAAATGCTGGAAGACCATCCCGACCTTGGCGCGCAACGTGGGCAAATCGACGCCCTTGCCGGTCACCGGCTGGTTCTCGATGAAAATATCGCCCTCTTGCACGGGCTCCAGGCCGTTGACGCATTTGATCAGGGTGCTCTTGCCTGAGCCGGAGGGGCCGCACACCACCACCACTTCTCCGCGGGCAAGCTCAGTGGTGCAGTTCTTCAAGACCTGGAAGTTGCCGTACCATTTGCTCAGGTTGTTCATCTGGATCATGCGGTTTTCCCTACGTTTGTTTTCAGGCGTTTGCTCAGGCTGGACAGCAGGTAACAGATCACCAGATAGACCAAGGCAACGAACAGATACAGCTCGACCAGACGCCCGTCACGCTGCGCGAATTTGCTCGCGGCACCGGTGAAGTCGGCGATGGACAGCACGTACACCAATGAGGTGTCTTGAAACAGAATGATGGTCTGGGTCAGCAACAGCGGCGCCATGCGCCGCAAGGCTTGCGGCAGGATCACGTAGAACATCGCTTGTGCCGGGCGCAGGCCCAGTGCCGCCGCCGCTTGCTTCTGGCCGGGGCTGATGCTCTGGATGCCGCCGCGAATGATTTCGCTGTAGTACGCCGCCTCGAACAGGCAGAACGTCACAAAGGCCGTGACCACCGGGCCGATCTGCACGGGGCGTTCAGTGCCGAAGGTCATTTGCAGCAACAGCGGCATCAAAAAGTAGAACCAGAAAATCACCAGCACCAGCGGGATGCTGCGCATGACGGTGACGTAACCCAGGGCAAATCCACGCAGCACGCGGTTGTGCGACAGGCGCATGATGGCCAGCAAGGTGCCCGTGATGATACCCACCGACATGGCGACAAAGGTCAGCAGCAAGGTGAATTTAAGGCCGTTCCACAGGGCCGGCATGGCCCGGACAATAACGCTCGGATCTAAATCAAACATGACTACCTCGTCGCGCCGCGAATGGTCAGGGAACGTTCGATATGGCCCATGACGAAGGTCACCAGCAGCGAAATGACCACATAAATCAGGGTCGCCGCGCTGAATGCCTCGAAGGTGTTGAACGAGTATTCACTGATGTTTCGCGCTTGCGCGGTCAGCTCCATCAGGCCGATGGTCAGCGCCACCGATGAGTTCTTGAGGGTGTTCAACGCCTCGGAGGTCAGTGGCGGGAAGACCACGCGGATCGCTTGTGGCAACAGCACTTGAAGGTACATCTGGTAGGGCCGCAGGCCTAAAGCCAGCGCCGCACCGCGCTGCCCGTGCGCCACCGATTCAATGCCGGCCTTGAACAGCTCCGAAAGCTTGGCCGAGGTAAACAGGGTCAATGCCACCACCGCACTGAAAAACGACGGGTAGGGCAAATCCTGCTTGAGGTAATCCCCGGCCGAAACGGGTAATAACTCGGGCAGGACGAAGAAGCAGATGAACATCTGCACCAGCAGCGGAATATTGCGAAACACTTCGGTGTAGAGGTTGCACAGCCACACCACGGGGCGCAGCGTTGTGGTGCGCAGGGTGCCCACCAAACCACCGATCAAAAACGCCAGGATGAACGCCGCCAGTGTGGTGGCCAACGTCCAGCTGGTGCCGGTAATCAGCCAATGCAGATACGACGAAGACTCTCCGGGAGCGTGCTCCCAAAAAATACTCCAGTTCCAGTTGTAATCCATGAAGCACCAACCTTTGAAGGAGATAGAGGTCGTTGCACACTCTGCTCCCGGCCAACCAAGCGCCTCCTTGTCTTTGACTGGCTGGAATCAGAACGCTTGAGACGGTGGAATCAGACGCCGGTGTCGTTCGGGTTGGCGATGGCTTTTATCAAGGCGTCACTCATCGGCAGGTTGATCACGATGTCTTTGGGCGGGATGGGTTTGAGGAACCATTTCGGATAAATCGTATCGATCTCGCCAGAGCTGTACAGCTGGCTCAAGACGCCGTCGGCAAAGGTTTTGAACTGCGGGTCGTTCTTGCGAATGCCGATGGCATACGGCTCGGCAGACATAGGCTCGGGCAGCAAGGTGTAGGCATTCGGGTTGCGGCTTTGCGCGATGGTGGCCATCAACTGCACGTCGTCGTTGATGTAAGCGACGGCGCGGCCGGTCTCCAGCATCAAGAAGGCTTCGCCGCTGTCCTTGGCGTTGAGGATCTTCAGGCCCAGGTCTTTTTCGCGGTTGAGGTTTTTGGTGATCCACTCACCGCTGCCGCCGGTAATCACCACCACGGCCTTGCCTTTGAGGTCAGCAACACTGTTGAGCCCGGAGGCTTTCTTCACCGCATATTTGGCGCTGGCGACATAGCTGGTGAACAGGAAGCCGATTTGTTTTTGGCGCTCAACGGTGTTGGTGGTGACGCCGCATTCCAGGTCAATGGTGCCGTTGATCAGCAAAGGCGTGCGGGTGGCTGCAACCACCGAGACGTACTGGGTCTTGAGGTTGGGTTCGCCGACTTTGACCTTGATCTGGTCCACGATTTTTTGGCACAGCTCGATGCTGTAGCCGATGGGTTGCTGGTCATCGTTCAGATAAGAAAAAGGCAAAGAGGCGTCACGGTACCCGAGGGTAACGGTGCCTGATTCCTTGATTTTTTTTAGGGTTCCGGTGAGGTCTTCAGCCTGAACAGCGGTGCACAGACAAGCACCGACAATAAGGGCAAGCAGCTTTTTCTTGTGATCGAACATGGGGATCTCCGACTATTTTTATGGCAGCTTTTGCACAGCAAAGGACGAAGGTTTTAGCGCAAGGCTGAAAGGGCTTCGTTGATACGGATAACAGCTTTTTTTATGTGGTCGCGAGAGGTCGCAAACGACAGCCGAAAGTACCCTGGCAGGCCAAAGGCCAAACCCGGTACCACAGCGACCCCAGCGTGATCGAGCAGATACGCAGACAGTTCAACATCATTGCGAATGACTTGCCCTTGAGGGCTGACGCGGCCCAGCAACTGGCTGCATTCCGGGAAGGCATAAAACGCACCGGCGGGCGCGTCGATACGCAACCCGGCGCATTCACGCAGACCTTCGACCAACAAGCGGCCGCGCTCGGCGTATTCGCGGGCGCTGCTGGCGACGAAGTCTTGCGGGCCATCCAGCGCGGCGCGGGACGCCTCTTGAGAGATGGCGCTTGCGCCTGAGGTGCTTTGCGACTGGATCTTGCTGACTGCTGCGATCAGCGCTTTGGGGCCGGCGGCGTAGCCGATGCGCCAGCCCGTCATGGCATACGCCTTGGCCACGCCGTTGATCAACAGGGTGCGTTCGCGCAGTTGCGGGCACGCGGTGGCGAAGGAGACGAAGGGCTGGTCAGCCAGCAACACGTGCTCGTAAATCTCGTCGGACATCACCAGCACAGTGGGGAAGTCCTCCAGCACCTTGCCCAGGGCTTGCAGCTCGGTTTCGGTGTAGATGGCGCCGCTCGGATTGGACGGTGTGTTGAGGATCAGCCAGCGCGATTTGTCGTTGAGTTGGGCGCGCAACGCCTGCGGGCTGAGCTTGAAGCCGACGTCGATGCCGCAGTGCACCACGCGTGGGGTGCCGGCATTGAGCGTGACAATATCGGAATAGGACACCCAGTATGGCGCCGGGATGATCACCTCGTCGCCGGCTTCGAGGGTGGCCATGAACGTATTGAAAATGACCTGCTTGGCGCCGTTGCCGACACTGATTTCATCGACGCTGTAGGTCAGGCCGTTTTCGCGCAGCAGTTTGCGCGAGATCGCCTGGCGCAGGGCGAGGGTGCCTTGGGGGGCGGTGTAGCGGGTATGGCCGTCACGCATGGCCTGGCAGGCCGCGTCAATGATATGCGCAGGGGTGTCGAAGTCAGGTTCGCCCAGGCTCATGTCGACAATGTCGCGGCCTTGGCTGGCTAATTCTTTGGCGCGCATGGAAATAACCATGCTGGGGGACGAAGAGATCTGTTTGACGCGCTGGCTTTCGAAACTCATGAAAATACCCGCCTGTTGTGGAGGTTCGCAGAGAGTCATTCTACGCCTACTATTGTTGTACGACATGGTATGACAACGAGATTGGTTTTCGCAATCGGCAATCTGCACTGAAATCAGGAAAAATACGAGCGCCTGCTGATTTAATTGAGGTGTGTTCTGAATGCCTTAAAAACTGAAGGGGATCCTCAAAAGCGGGCGGTTAGCAGGACCTGTATAGGTGAGTGTCAAAGATTGAACAGGTGACAAAAGCGAGACGGTATTCGTGTTCTTGAGCGTTTCAATTCTATGTTGTACGATGACATACGACATCAGCACTGGCTGAGGTCTTTCTGAAGCGTATTACTCAGGGTGTTCGAATAATGAATCCACAAGAACTGAAGTCCATCCTCTCGTCTGGCCTGCTGTCTTTTCCGCTCACCGATTTCAATGCTCAGGGTGATTTTCACCGTGAGGGCTATATCAAGCGCCTGGAATGGCTGGCCCCGTATGGCGCATCGGCCCTGTTCGCGGCAGGCGGCACCGGTGAGTTTTTCTCCCTGGCGGCCAGCGAATACTCGCAAGTGATCAAAACCGCGGTCGATACCTGCGCCACCAGCGTGCCGATTCTGGCCGGTGTCGGCGGTTCTACCCGTCAGGCCATCGAATACGCGCAAGAAGCCGAGCGCCTGGGCGCCAAAGGGCTGCTGTTGTTGCCGCATTACCTGACCGAAGCCAGCCAGGACGGCGTGGCCGCCCACGTTGAGGCGGTGTGCAAGTCGGTGAACATCGGTGTGGTGGTTTACAACCGCAACGTCTGCCGTTTGACCGCGCCGCTGCTGGAGCGCCTGGCCGAGCGCTGCCCGAATCTGATCGGCTACAAGGACGGCCTGGGCGACATTGAACTGATGGTCTCGATCCGTCGTCGTCTCGGCGACCGCTTCAGCTACCTCGGCGGTTTGCCGACTGCAGAAGTCTACGCCGCAGCGTACAGAGCGTTGGGCGTGCCGGTGTATTCCTCGGCGGTGTTCAACTTCATCCCGAAAACCGCGATGGAGTTCTACCACGCCATTGCCCGCGAAGATCACGACACCGTGGGCAAACTCATCGACGACTTCTTCCTGCCGTACCTGGACATCCGCAACCGCAAAGCAGGCTACGCCGTGAGTATCGTCAAGGCCGGGGCGACCATTTCTGGCCACAGCGCAGGCCCGGTGCGCACCCCGTTGACCGATTTGTTGCCAGAAGAGTACGAAGCGCTGGCGGCTTTGATTCACAAACAAGGCCCGCAGTAAGCGTTCAGTGCGCCTGTCGGAGCGAGCTTGTCTCGCGATCTTTTAAAAAATCAAAAGATCGCGAGGCGAGCTCGCTCCGAAAGGGGGTAACCGTCACATCCGGTATCCATTCCCCGCTACCCTTGGCCGCTGATTCGCGCACGATGCGTGCTTTGCGAACTCAAGGAATGAGTCATGTCTCTGGCGATTGTGTATAGCCGCGCCCAAGTGGGCGTCGAGGCGCCCGTGGTGACGGTCGAAGCGCATCTGGCCAATGGGTTGCCCGCCCTGACCTTGGTCGGGCTGCCGGAAACCGCAGTCAAAGAAAGCAAAGACCGGGTCCGCAGCGCGATTATCAATTCCAGCCTGGAGTTTCCCGCGCGTCGTATCACCCTCAATCTGGCGCCCGCCGACCTGCCCAAGGACGGCGGGCGTTTTGATTTGGCCATCGCGCTGGGCATTCTGGCCGCCAGCGGGCAATTGCCCATCAAGGCGCTGGAGCAAGTGGAGTGTTTGGGTGAGTTGGCGCTGTCGGGGGCCATTCGGCCCGTGCAGGGCGTATTGCCTGCCGCATTGGCGGCGCGGGCGGCGGGCCGGGTTTTGGTGGTGCCGCTGGCGAACGCCGAAGAGGCATGTCTGGCCTCGGGGCTGACAGTGATCGCCGTCGAGCATTTGCTGCAAGCCGTGGCGCATTTTGCTGGCCGCGTGGTGATTGAACCCTATGTGGCCAGCGGCCTGTTGCACGTGAGCAAGCCGTATCCCGATTTGAGTGATGTGCAGGGCCAACTGTCGGCCAAGCGGGCGCTGTTGATCGCCGCCGCAGGCAGCCACAATCTGCTTTTTACCGGGCCGCCGGGCACCGGCAAAACCTTGCTGGCCAGCCGCCTGCCCGGCTTGCTGCCACCGCTCAACGAGCAAGAGGCGCTGGAAGTGGCGGCCATCCAGTCGGTTGCCAGCCATGTGCCGTTGAGTTGCTGGCCGCAGCGCCCGTTTCGTCAGCCACACCACTCGGCCTCCGGCCCGGCGCTGGTGGGCGGCGGCTCAAAACCGCAGCCTGGCGAAATCACCCTGGCGCACCACGGGGTGTTGTTTCTGGATGAACTGCCCGAGTTTGATCGTAAAGTCCTCGAAGTACTCAGAGAACCCATGGAATCTGGTTTTATCGTGATCGCCCGTGCGCGGGACCGCATGCGTTTTCCGGCGCGCTTTCAACTGGTCGCCGCCATGAATCCCTGCCCGTGCGGCTATCTGGGGGAGCCGACGGGGCGTTGCCGCTGCACCCCGGAACAGGTCCAGCGCTACCGCAACAAACTCTCCGGGCCGCTGCTCGACCGCATTGACCTGCACCTGACCGTGGCCCGTGAAACCACCGCGCTCAACCCCCCGCTCGCCTCGGCAGACACCACCGCCAACGCCGCTGGACTCGTCGCGGCGGCGCGCGAGCGCCAGTTGCAACGCCAGGGCTGTACCAATGCGTTTCTCGACCTGCCCGGCGTGCGAACCCAGTGCACCCTGACTGACGTGGACAACACCTGGCTGGAAACCGCATGCGAACGCATGACCTTGTCACTCAGGGCCGCGCACCGCTTATTGAAAGTGGCGCGTACTTTGGCGGATCTGGAACAGGTCGAATCCATTGAACGCAAGCACTTGGCGGAGGCGTTGCAGTACCGGCCAGTGAGTGGCTGAGTGCTACGGTTTTACTGCCGTTGCTCCACCGCCGGCAGCTCCATCACCGCCACTTCATGCAGTAAAAAGTCACTCAGGCGGCGCAAGCGCTCGCCGCCGGGCCGGGTTTTGGGCCAGACCAAATAGTAGTTTTCACCGCTGGCCACGGCCGTGGGGAATGGCAGGCTCAAGCGGTTTTGGGCAACGTCCTCGGCCACCATCAGCAAGTCGCCCATGGAAATGCCGTAGCCGCGTGCGGCGGCGATCATGCCCAGTTCCAGGGTGTCGAACACTTGCCCGCCCTTGAGCGAGACCTGGCCGCTGAGGCCCATGCAATCGAGCCAGCGCCGCCAGTCCCGACGGTCTGGCGTAGGGTGCAACAGTTCGGTGCCGGCAAGCCGTTTTGCGTCCCATGGCTGTTCGTCCAGCAGATTGGGGGCGCCCACCGGGATCAGCATTTCGGCAAACAACAACGTGGCCTCCCAGTCCGGCGGGAAGTGGCCGTTGCCCAGCAACACCGCGCAGTCGAAAGGCTCCTGATTGAAGTCCACATGGTCGATGTCCATCCAGGCGCTGGTTAGTTGCACCTCGTTGCCCGCCTGCAAGTGGCGAAAGCGGCTCAGGCGGGCCAGCAGCCAGCGCATGGTCAGGGTCGAAGGCGCCTTCATGCGCAAGATGTCATCTTCGGCGCGCAAGGTAATACACGCGCGTTCCAGCGCCGCGAAACCTTCCCGCACCCCCGGTAGTAACAGGCGCGCGGCTTCGGTGAGTTGCAAGGTACGGCCATTACGTTGAAACAGTCGGCAGGCAAAATGCGCCTCAAGGGTTTTGATATGCCGGCTGACGGCGCTTTGGGTGATCGACAGCTCTTCTCCCGCGCGGGTAAACGAACTGTGCCGGGCTGCTGCCTCAAAAGCACGCAAGGCATAAAGCGGAGGAAGGCTACGAGACATGAGGATTATTCCTATTGCGCGACATATCTAGACTGTAAAAACGCTAAGTAGCATGAGTATTAATCATGCCACTTATCTTTTTTATCCTTTTGCTTAAAACACTCAACACGCCGAGAATCAAGCCTTTCAACGCACACAAAGAAATCTGACCGATGACCAAACAGCATCCAGTACGTATCGAACTCTGGGCCATTTTGCGGCTGGCCGGGCCGCTGATTGCCTCGCAGTTGGCGCACATGCTGATGGTGCTGACCGACACCCTGATGATGGCGCGCCTGAGTCCGGAAGCCTTGGCCGGTGGCAGCCTGGGGGCAGCGACCTATTCGTTCGTGTCGATTTTCTGCATTGGTGTGATTGCGGCGGTCGGTACGCTGGTGTCGATTCGCCAGGGCGCGGGTGACATCGAAGGCGCGACCCGCCTCACGCAAGCCGGCTTGTGGCTGGCCTGGGCGCTGGCGCTGGTCGGTGCGCTGATGTTGTGGAACATCAAGCCGCTGTTGCTGCTGTTTGGTCAGACCCCGACCAACGTTGAGGCCGCCGGGCAATTTTTGCTCCTGCTGCCGCTGGCCTTGCCCGGCTACATGACCTTCATGGCCTTGCGCGGCTTTACCAGCGCCATGGGGCGGGCGACGCCGGTGATGGTCATCAGTCTGATCGGCACCGTGGCCAACTTCTTGCTCAATTACGCGCTGATTACCGGGATGTTCGGCCTGCCCAAGCTGGGCCTGATGGGCATTGGTCTGGTTACGGCTATTGTGGCGACCTGCATGGCGTTGGGCCTGGCCTGGCATATCAGCCGCCATCCGGCCTACGACGCGTATCCGATTCGCCAAGGCCTGTCGCGGATCAATTTGACTTATCTGCGCGAATTATGGCGTCTCGGTCTGCCGATTGGCGGCACCTACGCGGTTGAGGTCGGGCTGTTTGCCTTCGCGGCGCTGTGCATGGGCACCATGGGCAGTACGCAATTAGCGGCTCACCAGATTGCTTTGCAGATCGTTTCGGTGGCGTTCATGGTGCCGGCCGGGATGTCCTACGCGATCACCATGCGCATCGGCCAGCACTATGGCGCTGCGGATTTGCTCCGTGCACGTCTGGCGGGCCGGGTTGGCATTGGCTTTGGTGCGGCGGTGATGCTGGGGTTTTCGGTGGTGTTCTGGTTCTGGCCTAACGAGTTGATCGGCCTGTTTCTGGACCACAGCGACCCGGCCTTCCGGCCCGTCTTTGAACTGGCGGTCAGCCTGCTGGCAGTGGCGGCCTGGTTTGAATTGTTTGATGGCACGCAAACCATCGCCATGGGCGCGATCCGTGGGCTCAAGGATGCCAAGACCACCTTCTTGGTTGGCCTGTTCTGCTACTGGGTGATCGGCGCCCCGACCGCCTGGCTAATGGCCTTTACCTTCGGCTGGGGCCCGACAGGCGTGTGGTGGGGCTTGGCTATGGGCCTGGCGTTTGCCTCGGTGGGCCTGACCTTGGCCTTCGAATGGAAGATGCGGCGCATGCTCAAGCGCAGCGCGGCGTGAGGGTAGGAGCCAACTGTCTTTCGCTTTGCCCGACAAACGCACATATCAGGGTGGCAGACGCTAAGTTTGCCTTCCGGAT
>NZ_JBEOPQ010000050.1:0-43536 GCF_040310285.1 Pseudomonas sp. HY2-MNA-CIBAN-0224
GCACCGCGAGCTAGCAGCTTGCCGTCCACCCCTCTCACCTAACACCTTAACTCCAACGAAGACACAAGCGAGCTTGCTCGCGATCTTTTGATCTTTAAAAGATCGCGAGGCGAGCTCGCTCCTACAACGACCGGCGAAGGTTAATCCACCAGCTTGGCCGCCAATGCCTTGACCCGTGCCAGGTCGCCTTTGGCCACTTTGGTCACGCCGGTGCCGTACTCCGGGTCGGCCTTATAAAGGAACGACAGGATGATGTGCTTGCTGACGTCATCGGTGGTGGCCAACGAGCCGCCGAAGTTTTCAATCAGGTCCTGACGCTCTTTCTTGCTGTATGAACGGTAAAGATCGCCTGCCTGTTTGAAGTTCTGCTCACGCTGAATCTTCGCCTGCTGGGTCGTACCCGACAGCGGCATTTCGCTGTAACGCGCGGTTTGTGGCTCTTCACGCGGCTCCAGTCGGCTTGGCTGGTAGTTCACGCCCGAGGTGCTATGACCGGTGTTCATGGCGCCGTCCTGATTGCCGTTGTTGACCGTCACCCGTGGGGCGTTGATCGGCAATTGCAGGGCGTTGGCGCCCAAACGGTACATCTGCGTATCGGCGTAGGAGAACACCCGACCTTGCAGCAAACGGTCTTCAGACGGTTCGATGCCTGGCACCAGGTTGGCCGGCGCCATGGCCACTTGCTCGGTCTCCTGGAAGACGTTGGCCGGGTTACGGTTCAGCACCATTTGGCCGACTTTGCGCTCTGGCACGTTCGGCCAGATTTTGGTCGCGTCCAGCGGGTCAAAGTCGAACGACTTCAAGTCTTCAGGATTGAGCACTTGCACGTACAGATCCCACTTGGGGAAGTCGCCCTGGTTGATATGTGTCACCAGGTCGTGGGTCATGTGGCTGTAGTCACGGCCCTGCACCTGGGTGACTTCTTTAGGGTCGAGGTTGTGAATGCCTTGCAGGCTCTTCCAGTGGAACTTCACGTAGTGCACTTCGCCCTTGGCATTCACCAGTTTGTAGGCGTGCACACCATTACCGTCCATTTCGCGATAGCTGGCCGGGGTGCCCGAGTCGGAGTACAGCTCGGTCAGGGTGCGCGTGGCTTCAGGCACATGAGAGAAGAAATCAAAGCGCCGCGAGTCATCGTCAAGGTTGGTGCGCGGGTCGGGCTTAAACGCGTGCACCATGTCCGGGAACTTGATCGCATCACGAATAAAGAACGTCGGGAAGTTGTTGCCCACCAGGTCCCAGTTGCCGTCTGCGGTATAGAACTTGGTGGCAAAGCCACGCGGGTCACGCAGGGTTTCCGGGGAGTGGTTGCCATGAACCACCGCCGAGAAGCGCACAAACACAGGCGTGGTTTCGCCGGCTGCAAACACCCGGGCTTTGGTCAGGTCACTGAGGTCGTTGGTCACGGTGAAGCTGCCGTGGGCGCCGGTGCCGCGGGCATGCACCACACGTTCAGGGATACGCTCGCGGTCAAAGCGCTGCAGCTTTTGCAGCAGTTGTACGTCTTGCAGCAACACGGGGCCATTGGCGCCGGCCGTTTGTGAGTTTTGGTTATCACCCACCGCCGCGCCGTTATCGCGGGTCAAGGTAGCGGCGTGAACGGAAACCGATAGCAGGCTGATGCTCAACGCACTAAGCAGGCGTCGTTGGGTACGGGGCCCAAGGCCGAAAGGGGTGGTCATGCACGTGTCCTCTGGTTATTAGCTACGTAGTCACTACGTTGCGCAAAGGTTAGAGGCGCGGGTGGGGTTCTCTAAATTGAAAGGCCTGAACTGCCCCATTAAGAAAAAAGGCTGGCTTGAAGACGCTAAAGGCGTTAAGCGCTGAAACGTTTAAACTTATACGCCGCCTGCGGGTCAACCCATGAGATTGCAAGTGGCCTGGCAGGCGAGATGCGCAAGGCTGATTTACACTGCATCTACCAACCTCATCTGTAACAAGGAATAACCAATGAGCGTCTTAAGTGAGTTCAAGGCCTTCGCGGTCAAAGGGAACGTGGTCGATATGGCCGTGGGCATCATCATCGGCGCTGCGTTCGGCAAAATCGTTTCATCCTTCGTCGGCGATGTGGTCATGCCGCCTTTGGGGCTGTTGATTGGCGGCGTGGACTTCTCGGACCTGGCCATTACGCTCAAAGCGGCGGCCGGTGACGCCCCAGCGGTGGTATTGGCTTATGGAAAATTCATTCAGACCGTCATCGACTTTCTGATTGTGGCGTTTGCTATCTTTTTGGGTGTTAAGGCGATCAACCGCCTGCGCCGTCAAGAAGAAGTCGCCCCAAGCACCCCGCCACTGCCTTCTAAAGAAGAAGAACTGCTGGGTGAGATCCGCGACCTGCTCAAAGAACAAAAGAACCGGCCATAGAGGCCCGGGCTTAAACAACGGCGCTTAGAGGCGCCGTTGTTTATTAAAGACCTTGTTTAGTTGACCTACCAATAGTTCTCTACCGCAACTTGCCCGGGACGACGCGAAAGGCTTAGTTGCAGATTGCGTGCTTTCAATAACTTACGCGTGTCATCAATCATTTGTGGATTACCGCACAACATCACCCGCGAGTGCTCGGGTGTTAGTTCAATGCCCGCCGCACGCTCAAGCTCACCGTTTTCAATCAGCGTTGTTATACGCCCGTTTAACGCACCCGCCATTTGTTCACGGGTCACTATCGGTATGTAGGTCAGTTTGTGTGCGTATTCGACGAGATAATCACGCTTTCCCAGTTCAGCGATTAAATCCTGATACGCCAGTTCACGTGCTTCCCGGGCGCTGTAAACCAATACGATGCGTTCAAATTTTTCCCATACTTCAAAGTCTTGCAGGATCGAGACGAACGGTGCGATACCGGTTCCTGTTGCCAGCAACCACAGGTCCCGGCCATCGACAAAACGGTCCAGAGTCAGGTAACCAAAGGCCTGGCGGTCTACCAGCAAGGTATCGCCCACCTGTAAGCGGCTCAGCTCGCTGGTGAACTCCCCCCCCGGCACCACGATTGAAAAGAACTCCAAAAACTCGTCATACGGGGAAGACACCATGGAGTAGGCGCGCCACACCGTACTGCCGTCGGCCTTGGTCACGCCCAGCCTTGCAAACTGCCCTGCGCGAAAGCGAAACCCTTGGTCGCGGGTGGTGCGCAAGGTAAACAGGTTGGGGGTGAGGGGTTTAACATCGAGCAGCGTCTGGCGGGTGAATTTTTCTGCGCTGGCGGTCATGATGCGCTCCATTGGGCTGATGGCCCTAGTGTCGCGCAAACACGCAGGGAGGAACACCGACTGTTTGTGATGGCTTTGAATTCATAGGAGAAACAGGGAGGGTTTCGCACTCGTACAGAAATGTGTAACGAGTTGTTAATGATGTTTAGCACTGTCAACTTTAAACATTGCTTGCAACACTAAGCCTCAACCAAAAAATGGCGCCAAAAAGACAAATCGATAACAAGCGTAAAAAAAACGTTAAATCCTCAGAGACTTAAAACACTAGAGCAATTACTCTTAAAATAGATCGAGAAAATTCCTACATATTCTTGAGAATTATGAACTACTATTAAATTCCACATTGGATCCACCTTCTGGGAGCCCCACGCATTATGGGCACTGCCAATCGTTTTTATACAAAACAAGAACTTACCCAAAAGGGTGAATCCACTTTACTCACTTATGCACGCAATCGAATTGAACTATGCGGATTTGATAGCTTTTTGTTCAGAATGGCCCCACAACAAAGAAGCCTTCAAATAGATAGAAAAATACTGACTAATCACCCAACCGAATTTATAGATACTTTTGACGCGTGCTGTATTACCCATAAAAACCCAATTGAAAACCACTTCAAAAAGTCCATTGATCCACTGGTATGGGACCAGCATTTATTCAGTGAAACACCTGAACTCAAGGACGTATCGCAGTCATATGGGCTCAATTATGGTTGGTCGCTGTCGGCTCACGACGCCAAAGGGACGGTGAGCATTCTGAGCCTGACCCGACGGCACTCGCCTGTTTCAACCCAGGAGTTCGATGAAAAAGTGGGCGACTTGCTATGGCTATGCCACCAGTTGCACACCGCGATGTACGAAAAATTCTTTTTGAACATGCGCCTAAATGATCCCGGCAATCATCTGTCTACGCGCGAGTCAGAGATCCTGAAATGGACCGCCCAAGGCAAAACGGCGTCTGACATTGCCATGATCCTGAATCTGACGCCGCGAACCGTAAATTTTCACATCAGCAGCGCGATGCGAAAAATGGGCGCCACCAACAAGACGTCTGCCGTGGTGATCGCGGCCAAATGCGGTCTTCTTTGATGCACCGTCACACCTGAGCAACCGGCACCCCGACCAAAAGCGTCGGGCAATCTCCGGTAAAAAAACGTAAAATCGCCAGCACCTGAAAATGCCACGGCCTCCATGGCTGCTTGAATGCCTTTGAGCTCAATTCAAGCCGTTGTCGATGCCCCAGAGTTTGTATAGATGCCTGCGCTCGAAAGTCCTTTCGCCCAACTCCACTTGATCCGTCAGCCTGAACAACAGAATGAGCCACTTCAGGCCTTCGATGCTGCGGATGAGTATTTGCTCAACCACGTGGCCGAATTGGCGCTGCCGGCCAACAGCCGGATATTGGTGCTCAACGACAGTTTTGGGGCCTTGGCCGTCAGCCTGGTCAGTACGATGCAGGTTACCAGCAGCAGTGACTCGTTCCTGGCCATTCAAGGCCTGGAAAAGAATCTGGTGCGCAACGGCCACGCATTTGATGCGGTCTCGATCATCCCCGCCAGCCAGCCACTGGCAGGCCCCTTCGACTGCGTACTGGTGCGGGTGCCAAAAACCCTGGCGTTGCTGGAAGAACAACTGATTCGCCTGCAAGGCCAGTTGGCTCCAGGCGCACAGGTGATTGCCGGTGCGATGATCAAACACTTGCCACGTGCGGCAGGGGATCTGCTGGAGCGCTATATCGGCCCGGTGCAGGCCTCGCTGGCGGTCAAAAAAGCCCGCTTGCTGGTGGCGACGGCACAGGGCCTGGGGCCGTTTACCTCGCCCTACCCTTCACGTTACGCGCTGGACAAGCCTGCTATCGAGTTGCTCAACCACGCCAACGTGTTCTGCCGTGAAGGGCTGGATATTGGCACGCGAGCGTTTTTGCCACACCTGCCGACCAACCTGGGCTCGGCCCGTGTGGCCGACTTGGGCTGCGGGAATGGCGTGCTGGCCATCGCCAGCGCCCTGAGCAACCCACAGGCGCACTACACGCTGGTCGATGAATCGTTTATGGCGGTGCAATCGGCACAGGAGAACTGGCAGGCGGCGCTGGGCGATCGTGACGTGACGGTACGTGCAGGCGACGGCCTGGCGGGGCAGGCGCCGAACTCATTGGACGTGGTGTTGTGCAATCCGCCGTTTCACCAGCAACAAGTGGTCGGCGACTTTTTGGCCTGGCGCATGTTCCAGCAAGCCCGTGAGGCGCTGGTGGTCGGTGGCGCGCTGTACATCGTGGGCAATCGCCACTTGGGCTATCACAGCAAGCTGGCCAAGTTGTTTCGAGGGGTTGAGCAAGTGGCTGCCACGCCTAAATTCGTCATCCTCAAGGCGCGTAAATAACTGTAAACCTCCTGTAGCCGCTGCCGCAGGCTGCGAAGGGTTGCGCAGCGACCCACGCTTTTTGAAGGCCCTGCGGGCCTTATCGCAGCCTGCGGCAGCGGCTACAGATTTGGACGTCAATGGCTTTTCATGCCCGCTGCGGTCATGAACAGGCGGATCAGCATGGCAAATACGGCCAAGCTGGCCACGCTGGCGGTCCAGATCAACACCAACCAACCAATGCGTTGCCACAGCGGCTTTTTCTCACACGCTTGCACGTCGTTTAAATAATCTTTGCCAGCCATGTTCAGGCACTCCTCTGAGAAAAGGCTGCGCCCGGTGGGGCGCAGCGGCACTTGCAACTAGTGGTAACCGTCTTCGTGAGTGACTTTGCCGCGGAACACGTAGTAGCTCCAGTAGGTGTAACCCAGGATAAACGGCAGGATGAACAAGGTGCCCACCAGCATAAAGCCCTGGCTTTGCGGCGGTGCAGCGGCCTCCCAGATCGAAATCGACGGCGGGATGATGTTCGGCCACAAGCTGATGCCCAAACCGCTGTAACCCAGAAAGATCAGCAGCAGGGTCAGCAGGAACGGCGTGTAGTGGGCATTGCGCGCAATCGCCTTAAACAGCCCGTACATGGTCACCAGCACCAGAATCGGCACCGGCAAGAACCAGAACAGGTTCGGCAAGGTGAACCAGCGCGCGGCAATGTCTGTGTGCGCCAGCGGCGTCCACAGGCTGACAACGCCCATCACCACCAGCAGGGCAATTGCCAATGGCCGCCCCAGGTTGTGCATGCGCTCTTGCAGCGGGCCTTCGGTTTTCATGATCAACCAGGTGCAGCCGAGCAAGGCGTAGGCCACGATCAAGCCGAGGCCGCAGAACAGGCTGAACGGTGACAACCAGTCCAGCCCGCCACCGGCGTATTCACGGTTGACCACCGGGATCCCTTCAATAAAGGCCCCCAGCGCCACGCCCTGGAAGAAGGTCGCGATGATCGAACCCCAAATGAACGCCTTGTCCCAGATGTGGCGCTTGTCAGCCGTGGCCTTGAAGCGAAACTCAAAGGCCACACCGCGGAAGATCAAGCCGACCAGCATCAGGATCAGTGGCAGGTACAGCGCCGACAGCACCACCGAGTAAGCCAGCGGGAAGGCGCCAAACAGCGCCGCACCGCCCAGTACCAGCCAGGTTTCGTTACCGTCCCAGACGGGGGCAACGGTGTTCATCATCACATCACGGTCTTTCTCGCCTTTGATAAAGGGGAAGAGGATGCCGATCCCGAGATCGAAGCCATCCATGACCACGTACATCATGACGCCAAAGATGATGATGATTGCCCAGATAAGTGGCAGATCAATACCCATGACTCAGTTCCCCTTCTTCAGGCTGTCGCTGTAACCTTCTTCGGTGCCTTCAACGGCAGCCGACAAAGGACGGGCAGGCGTGCGTTGCTGACCTGGGCCACCTGAAGGCTGACCATCACCCTCGTGGGCAATCGGGCCTTTACGCACCAGACGCATCATGTAGCCAATACCGACGCCGAACAGCGAGAAGTACACCAGCACAAACATGATCAGGGTGATGCTCATTTGCGTCACGCTGTGGTTGGACGACGCATCGGCGGTGCGCATCAACCCGTAGACCACCCACGGCTGACGGCCGACTTCGGTGGTGAACCAACCTGCAAGGATGGCGATCAGACCCGACGGCCCCATCCACAGCACCAGCTTCAAGAACCAGCGGTTTTCATACAGCGTGCCGCGTTTGCGCAGCCACACGCTCCACAGGCCGATGACGATCATCAGCATGCCCAGCGCCACCATGATGCGGAACGTGAAGAACACGATGGTGGAGTTAGGACGGTCAGCCGCCGGGAAGTCCTTCATCGCCGGGATTTGTTTGTCCAGGCTATGGGTCAGGATCAAACTGCCCAGGTACGGCACTTCGATCTTGTAGTCGGTGGTTTCGGTTTTCATGTTCGGGATGCCGAACAGGATCAGCGGCGTAGGTTCACCGGGCTTGTTTTCCCAGTGCCCTTCGATCGCAGCGATTTTTACCGGCTGATATTTCAGCGTGTTCAACCCGTGGGCATCACCGATAAACGCCTGAATGGGGGCAACCACCAGGGCCATCCACATCGCCATCGAGAACATGCGGCGAATGGCCGGCGTACTACGCCCGCGCAACAGGTGCCAGGCAGCCGAGGCGCCGACAAAGAAGGCGGTGGCCACAAAGGCGGCCGTGGCCATGTGCGCCAGGCGGTAAGGGAACGACGGGTTGAAGATCACCGCCAGCCAATCCACCGGGATCACCCGGCCATCAATGATTTCGAAACCCTGCGGGGTTTGCATCCAGCTGTTGGAGGCCAGGATCCAGAAGGTCGAAATCAGCGTGCCGACCGCCACCATGATGGTGGAGAAGAAGTGCATGCCGCGACCCACGCGGTTCCAGCCAAACAGCATGACGCCCAGAAAACCGGCCTCAAGGAAGAAGGCGGTAAGCACTTCATAGGTCAGCAATGGCCCTGTAACGGCCCCTGCGAAGTCCGAGAACCGCGACCAGTTGGTCCCGAACTGGTACGCCATGACTAGGCCAGACACCACGCCCATGCCAAAGTTGACTGCAAAAATCTTCGACCAAAAGTGGTACAGGTCGCGGTACGTATCGTCACGGGTTTTCAGCCACATGCCTTCGAGCACCATGAGATAACTGGCGAGACCGATGGTGATGGCGGGAAATAGAATGTGGAACGATACGGTGAACGCGAACTGAATTCGGGCGAGATCGAGAGCCTCCAAACCGAACATAAGTCTTCCTCTATCAGGTATCAGGTTGTCAGGGCACCGACAGGACGCCGGTGTCCAACAGCCCCACGAGCAATGGCCTTTGCGAATCTGCGCTCGCACTGCTGACCACCACGCAAGGGAATCTGGCCGTCTGGCCATTCCAGTAAAACCCTTGCGGGCTTTGACCTGGATCAAACATTGCTGAAAGAGTAGTCCATTCTTGGCGTGTGGCTAATGTGGCTGGTTGTCGCGTGACAGGTTGTCCCAGGCCCTGAAATAGACAGTTGCAGGAAGTGCGTGTAATAGCCGCATGCGTTTTTTGGCATGACCGTTGGGCGGTTTTCGCAAAGCATCTGCGCGAGTCATTATTTGTTACAGAAAAATGATAATCTCGACGTCCCCTGCCCTCTGCCACGACCTTTCAATGACCAGCCAGCCGCTTCTGTTACGTCATCACCGGCCTTTTGTGGCCTTTTGGTTTGCCCGCATCTTCACCGCCAGCGCCTTCCAGATGCTGACGGTGGCCATTGGCTGGAACCTCTACCAGTTGACCGGCAATGTGATGGACCTGGGCTGGGTGGGGCTGATCGAGTTCGCGCCTCGCGTGCTGTTTATGTTGCACACCGGGCATGTGGCCGACCGCTATGACCGCCGCCGGGTGGCCGCGCTGTGCCAGTCGCTGCAAGCGATGATTGCCCTGACCCTGGCGATCAGCAGCCTGAGCGGCAGCATCACCCGTGAAATGATCTTTATCCTGGCGTTTTTACTCGGTGCTGCCCGCTCATTTGAGCTGCCCACCACCCAGGCTTTGCTGCCCTCCATTGTCCCCGTGGCATTGTTCCCCCGCGCCGTGGCCGCAGCACAGGCCGCCCAGCAATCGGCGACCATCGTGGCCCCGGCGTTTGGTGGCTTGCTCTATGCGTTTGGCAGCGTGTGGGTGTATGGCCCCAGCGTGGTGCTGTACCTGATTGCCGCACTGTTAATGAGCAACCTGCCGGCCCGCCAAGTGGCGCTGAACAAAGGCAAGGCGACGATGGACTCGCTGCTGGCCGGGATTCGTTTTATTCGCAGCCGCCCGGACATCCTCGGGGCCATCTCGCTGGACCTGTTCGCCGTGTTGCTGGGCGGTGCGACTGCGCTGTTGCCGGTGTTTGCCAAAGACATTCTGCTGACCGGGCCGTGGGGCCTGGGCATGCTGCGTTCGGCCCCGGCGGTGGGCGCCTTGTTGATGTCATTGTGGCTGGCGCGCTTCCCGTTTGAGCGCAAGGTAGGGCGCACCATGTTCACCGCCGTGGGGGTATTCGGGGTCGCGACCATCGCTTTCGGGCTGTCGACCTCGTTCTGGTTCTCGATGGCGGTGCTGGTGGTACTGGGTGCGGCCGACATGATCAGCATGGTTATCCGTGCCTCGTTCGTGCAATTGGAAACCCCGGATGAAATGCGCGGCCGGGTCAGCGCGGTCAACGGCCTGTTTATTGGCGCGTCCAACCAGCTTGGCGAGTTTGAGTCCGGCGCCACCGCCCACTGGCTGGGCACCGTACCGGCCGTGGTGCTGGGCGGCGTGGGCACGCTGTTTATCGCCGGGCTGTGGATAAAACTGTTCCCGGGTCTGGCCAAGCGTGACCGGCTGGTGGAAGACTAAAGCGGTGTAGTCGCTGCCGCAGGCTGCGATAAGGACCGAAGGGCCTTCGCTTTTGGAAAGCACGCCCCCTTCGGGCTCGATCGCAGCCTGCGGCAGCGACTACAGTTTTATAGTGGGTTAGCGAATATACAGCTGCGTTTGCAAGCGCTTGAACGGCGCCACCAGCGACGTGTTACTGAACTGGAACCAGCCGCCCTGGTTGTTACCCAAATCGAAGGTGTAGACGTAACCCACGGTGGTGCCCGCACCGTCGCAGGTCACCAAACCCTCGCCTTTATTGCACACCGGGGTGCGCACGCCATCGATGATCTGGCCGTCAAACGTCACCGTGGGCTGGCCGCCGTAGCCGCGTTCAAGCACGTACACTTTGATGTGCGGCCCACGGTGCTGCATTTTGGTCTGCTCGCGACCATCCGACACATCCTCCACAGCCCCTGATTTAGACGCCACCTTGAGAATTTCTACGGTGCTCAATGGCATCGCCGGCGCGGCGCTCGCCCCGGCGCTTATAAACAGACAACAACCGGCAATTAAAGCGTTGATGGTGTGCTTCATGGATCCCCCCGATAACTGGCACGCAGTATGCCTGTGCACTCGACGTTACAAAACATCGCGCCGTTGAGTCAGCAAAGCAGCCAGACGTCCGTGCTGCTGGTATGATGCGCGGCTTTTTCCGACAGACAGAAAAACCTCAGGCCTCAGGCGTCTGTGCTTTGCTGTTGAAAACGATTTAATCACGGCGCCGGTGGCGCCACGGGGACTGGCATGCTGGAAAGGCTGTTTCAACTCAAAGCACACAACACCACTGTGCGAACCGAGATTCTTGCGGGTATCACCACCTTCCTGGCGATGGCCTACATCCTCTTCGTGAACCCGAGCATCCTCGGCGAAACCGGGATGGACAAAGGCGCGGTGTTTGTCGCGACCTGCCTGGCAGCCGCCATCGGCTCGGCAATCATGGGCATCATCGCCAACTATCCGATCGCGCTGGCACCGGGCATGGGCCTGAACGCCTTCTTCACCTACACCGTGGTCCTGCACATGGGCCACACCTGGCAAGTGGCGCTGGGTGCGGTGTTTATTTCAGCGGTGCTGTTCTTCCTGCTGTCGATCTTCCGCATCCGCGAATGGATCATCAACAGCATCCCGTTGCCGCTGCGCTCGGCCATTGCTGCCGGTATCGGCCTGTTCCTGGCGCTGATCGCCCTGGGTAACGCCGGTATCGTGGTGGCCAACAAGGCTACCCTGGTGGGCATGGGCGACCTGTCTCAGCCAAAAGTGATCCTGGCCTCCCTGGGCTTTGCCCTGATCGTAGCCCTGGAAGCCCTGCGCGTGCGCGGTGCGGTGCTGATCGGCATTCTGGCGGTGACCGTTGCGTCCATCGCCCTCGGCGTGACCGACTTCGGTGGCGTGATGTCGATGCCGCCTTCGCTGGCCCCGACCTTCCTGCAATTGGACATCAAAGGCGCACTGGACATCGGTCTGGTCAGCGTGATTTTCGCCTTCCTGTTCGTTGACCTGTTCGACAACTCCGGCACCCTGATCGGTGTGGCCAAGCGCGCTGGCCTGATGGGCAAAGACGGCCACATGCCAAAAATGGGCCGCGCCCTGATCGCTGACAGCACCGCGGCCATGGCCGGTTCGTTGCTGGGCACCTCGACCACCACCAGCTACATCGAGTCGGCAGCGGGCGTGAGCGCCGGTGGCCGTACCGGCCTGACCGCCATCGTGGTCGGCATCATGTTCTTGCTGGCGCTGTTCTTCTCGCCACTGGCGGCCAGCGTTCCGGCGTTCGCCACCGCACCTGCGCTGATGTTCGTGGCCGTGCTGATGATGAGCGGCCTGGCCGAAATCGACTGGGAAGACGTAACCGTCGCAGCGCCTGTGGTGATCACCGCGCTGGCCATGCCGTTTACCTACTCCATCGCCAGCGGCATCGCCTTCGGCTTTATTTCCTGGACCGTGATCAAGTTGCTGTCGGGCCGCGTTCGCGAGCTGAATGCGCCGCTGATCATTCTGTCGATTCTGTTTGTGGTCAAGCTGGGTTGGTTTAACGCATGAGTGCTTTGCCGTTTGATTCTGCTACCTACGCCCTGGAACTTGAGGCCAAGGCCCAACGACTGCGCGATTTGCTGGCGCCGTTCGATGCGCCTGAGCCGCAGGTGTTTGACTCGCCGTTGAAGCACTTTCGCCTGCGCGCCGAGTTCCGCCTGTGGCGCGAAGGTGGCGAGCGCCATTACGCGATGTTCGCCCAGGATGACAAGCGCACGCCGATCCTGATCGAAGACTTCCCGATTGCCAGCCTGCGCATCAACCAGTTGATGCCGCAGCTCAAGGCCGCGTGGCAAGCCAGCTCGGCGCTGAGCCACAAGCTGTTCCAGGTGGAGTTCCAGACCACCTTGGCCGGTGATGCCATGGTTACCTTGTGCTATCACCGCCCGCTGGACGAGCACTGGCAAAACGCTGCCGAGCAGTTGGCCAAAGACCTCGACGTCAGCGTGATTGGCCGCTCCAAGGGCAAGCGCGTCGTGATTGGTCGTGATTACGTGGTCGAAAAGCTCGACATTGCGGGCCGCACCTTCACTTATCAACAACCCGAAGGCGCGTTCACCCAGCCAAACGGCACGGTTAACCAGAAAATGCTCAATTGGGCATACGAAGCATTGGGCGAGCGTTCCGACGACCTGCTCGAACTGTACTGCGGCAACGGCAACTTCACCCTGCCGCTGGCGACTCGCGTACGCAACGTGCTGGCCACTGAGATCAGCAAGACCTCGGTGAACGCCGCCTTGAACAACCTCTGCGACAACGCTGTGGATAACGTCAAGCTGGTGCGTTTGTCGGCAGAAGAACTCACCGAAGCCCTGAATGAAGTCCGCCCGTTCCGCCGCTTGCAGGGCATTGACCTGAAAAGCTACGAATTCGGCAGCGTCTTCGTCGACCCGCCGCGCGCGGGCATGGACCCGGACACCTGCGAACTGACCCGCCGCTTCGACAACATCCTGTACATCTCGTGCAACCCGCTGACATTGGCCGAGAACATCGCCCAACTGCACGACACGCACCGTATCGAGCGTTGCGCCGTGTTTGACCAGTTCCCGTGGACTCACCACATGGAATCGGGCGTGTTGCTGGTTCGTCGCTAAAGCCTGATCGCGAGCAAGCCCGCTCCCACAAGTTGAACCCCTGTGGGAGCGGGCTTGCCCGCGATGGGCGCGCTACGGTTTCTGAACGTGAAAATACCCCGCCACCTGTAACAAATCCGCGTCATTCAATAAGCCCGCGTAGTACTTGAGTTGCACCCGCGCCAGTAAATACGCGTACTTAGCCTCGGCCAAATCCCGCTTGGCGCTATACAGTTGCTGCTCGGCATCCAGTACATCCAGATTGACCCGCTCCCCGCCACTCACGCTTTTGCGCGTTGCATCGACCAACGCACTGGCTGACTGCACGGCCATTTCGTAGGCCCGCACCTTGGCCGCCGCACTGCTGTTGAGGTTGTACTGCTTGCGCAAGTCCACCAACGTCGCGGCTGTTTGCGCGTCCAGTTCGTACTGCGCCTGCGACAGTTGCCGCGCCGCCTGGCGTGTCGATGCCGACACCGAGCCCCCGGCAAACAACGGCACGCTGAGCTGGATGCCGACGCTGTTGGTGTCGTACTTCTGGTGGTAGGTGCTTTCAGAGTCCGAACTGGTTTGCCGACTGCTCGCGTACACACTGAGCTTGGGCAAATGCCCGGCCCGCTTGCGTTCCACTTCGTACTCGGCCGACGTCAGGGCGTGCTGTTGCGACGCCAGGTCCGGGTTATTGGCCAGGGCCAGTTCGCGCCAGCTTTCAAAGCGCTGCGGCTCCAGCGGCTGAATGCTGAAATGCGGCAATAACGGGTCAAGCTGCTCCACCTGCAACGGTTCACCGAGCATGGCCTCCAGCTCGTGCAAGGCGGCATCCAGCGTGTCTTGGGCTTCGATTTCCTGGGCGACCGCCAGGCTCAGGCGCGCCTGGGTTTCAAGCACATCGGTTCGAGTGCCCTCTCCGCCTTTTAACAGCCGTTGATTGAGTTGCAGGCGTTCGCTGTACGCCCGTTTCTGTGCCCGGCTCAGCTCAATCCGCTCCTGCGCCAACAAGGCCTGGCTATAGGCACTTAAAACCCGCACCGCCAAATACTGGCTTTTACTGCGAAAACGCTCGTCGGCCAGCAAGGCCTGCGCCGCGCCTTGTTTAAAGCGTGCATAGGCCTCGTAGTCCAATAGCGGTTGCTGCAGGGTCAACGTCGCCGCATAGCTGCGGTAATCGCGGTCGGTCTTTGTGTGCGATTGCGTGACTTCAGACTCATTGCGCGAGTTGCTGTAATTCCAGGCCAGCGTCGGCAACAGGGCTGAACGCCCGAGCGCTCGGTTTTCCTGGCCCGCAGCGCGCTCTTCTATCGCCGCCTGAAAGGTCGGATCGTTGCGCACCGCCAAGTCATAGGCTTCAAGCAAACCCAATGCCTGTACCGGGCTGGCCAACACCGCGCCCAGCATCAACACCCCGCGGCACAATCGACGCACACTCATTCCTCCACCAACGCCATGTGCGTGCGGTCCAGTAAGGGTTTAAACAGGTAATTAAGCATCGAGCGCTCGCCGGTGCGCACAAAGGCCTCGACCGGCATGCCGGGGCGAATCTGCAAACCGGCCAGTTGCGCCATGCCCTCGGCGCTGACCTGCGCCCGCAACGTGTAATAGGGTTCATCGGTGCGCTCATCGACCTGACGGTCTGCCGACACCAGTGTCACCTCGCCCTCCACCCGTGGCGTGGTGCTTTGGCTAAAGGCCGAGAACATCAGTTGCACCGGCAAACCGGCGTGAACCTTGTCGGCCAATTCCACAGGCACCCGCGCCTCGACCAGTAAGGGTTCGCCCTGCGGGACGATTTCCATCAGGGCCTGGCCCGGCCGGATCACCCCGCCTTCGGTAAACACATCGAGCCCGACCACAATCCCCGCCACCGGCGCGCGTAACTGGCTGTTGGCCAGTTCAAACTCGGCCGACGCCAAGCGGTTGCGCAAGTCTTCGCTGCGTATGCGGGTGTCCGCCAATTGCGTACGGACTTCTTTCTGATATTCCTCGGTCAGTTGGCGAATTTTCAGGCGCATCTCCTGCACCTGACGCTGCAATTGCCCGATGCGGCCATAGTCTTCGCTGATCGAGCCCAGCACTTGGGCGTACACCCGCTCGCTGTCCAGCAGGCGATTACGCGGGATGTACCCTTCGCGGGCCAGCTCGCGCAGGCCTTGCAGTTGCTCATCCAATGCCGTGCGTTGCAGCACTTTATTGGCTTGCGAGTCACGCACCCCGCGCAATTGCGCCTCGGCTCCGGCGATGCTCTCGCCGATGCCTTGCTGATCGAGCAGCAACGCCTGACGCCGGCTGGCGAACAACTGACGTTGCAACGCCAGGTTCGACGCCACTTCGGGTTCGTTGTGCAGCGCCATCAGCTCGGCAGGAAAACTCACACTTGCAGCGCCCTCAACCTCGGCATTGAGCCGGGCCTCGCTGGCCAACGAGCCATAAAACTGGCTGCGCAGCGACTGCGCCTGGCCCAACAACGGGGTTTCCTTGAGCCGGATCAGTACTTGCCCCGCTTGCACACGGTCGCCATCACGCACGTCGATGCGCTCAACAATCCCGCCACTGGGATGCTGCACCACTTTGCGATTGCCTGACACCATGACCTTGCCCGACACCGCGACGCCTTTGTCCAGTGGCGCCAAAGCAGCCCAGGCGAGAAACCCGAGAAACCCGCCGAGCATCAGCAGCCAACCCAGGCGCGCATGGCGACGGTCGTCCAGTTGCAGCACGTTACCCTCATAGGGCGGTCTGGCGTTTGCGGCACTCATGCTTTGTTCGCCTCTACGGTGCCCAGTCGGTAGCTCACATTCATGGCCGGTTTAGGCGCTGCGGGCTTGGGCGCGGCGAGCACCTTGGCGGTGGGGCCATAGGCCTGTAGCTGACCTTCACGCAGGATCAACAGATGATCCGTGAGGGTCAGTACGTTGGGTTTGTGGGTGATCAGGATCAGCGTGCGCTTGAGCTGTTTGAGTTGGGCAATGGCCTGTAGCAAGGCTTGCTCCCCGGCTTCATCAAGGTTGGCGTTGGGTTCATCGAGCACGATCAGCGCGGGCAAGCCGTACAAGGCACGGGCCAGGCCGATACGTTGCTTCTGCCCGCCCGACAACCCGGCGCCGCCGTCGCCCAGGCGGGTGTCGTAGCCTTCGGGCATTTGCAAAATCAGTGAATGCACACCTGCCATCTGCGCCGCCGCCAACACCTTGTCGGCATCAACTTGGGCAAAGCGGGCGATGTTTTGCGCGATGGTTCCGGCAAACAACTGAATGTCCTGAGGCAAATACCCCAGATGGGGGCCGAGTTGCTGTTTGTCCCATTGCGACAGTTGCGCACCATCCAATCGAACCTTGCCAGCCAGCGGCTGCCAGACCCCAATCAGCAAGCGGGCCAACGTCGACTTGCCGCAGCCTGACGGGCCGATCACACCGAGCACCTGCCCGGCGGGCAGGGTAAAACTCAGGTTGCTCAACGTGGCACGCCGCGTTCCGGGTGCGCTGGCGCTGAGTTGCTCGACCGCCAGCTCGCCCCGTGGAACGGGCAGCGCCATGCGCGGCGGGCGGGCCGGATGCGCCTGCAACAGTGATTCGAGGCGTTGATAGGCCAGCCGCGCTGAAGTCCATTGCTTCCACACACCAATCAACTGATCGATAGGGCTCAGCACCCGGCCCATCAAAATGGAACCGGCGATCATCATCCCGGCGGTGATTTGCCCTTGCACCGCCAGCAATGCGCCCAGCCCCAGCACCAGTGATTGCAGGGCCAGACGTACGCCTTTGGACCAGGCACCGACACTGGCGGTTTTTTCACTGGCCAGGTTCTGCTGCGCCAAAAATGCCGTGTGCTGCGCCAGCCAATGGCCGCGCAAGGTCCCTAGCATGCCCATCGCCTCGATCGCTTCGGCATTGCGCAAATGCGCGCTGGCCTGCTGGGTGGCCTCAACCGATAACTCGCTGGCGGCCTTGAGCGGCCCCTGCGACATCCGCTGATTAAGCCACGCCAGCAACATCAACAGTACCGCACCACCGAGGGCCAGCAGCCCCAACCACGGGCTGAACATAAAGATCACCCACAGGTACACGGGAAACCACGGCGCATCGAAAAACGCGAACAACGCATTGCCGGTCGCGAACTGGCGCAGGCTGGTCAGGTCATTCAACGCCTGCCCGGCCGCCGGGCTGCCGGTGCTTAATTGCGCCTCAAAGGCGGCGTCATAGACCCGCTGATTCAAGCGCATGTCCATTTGCGTGCCGAGGCGGATCACCACCTGGCTGCGCACCCATTCCAACGCGCCCATCAGGCCAAACAGGCCGAGGATCATCAGCGTCAGCATCAACAGGGTCATTTCATTGCCCGACGCCAACACCCGGTCGTACACCTGCAACATGTACAGCGCGGGGGCCAGCATCAGTAGATTGATCACGGCCGAAAACAGACCAATGTTGAAAAAAGCACGTTTGTAGGCCGTCAAGGCAGCCAGCATCTCGTTGGCGACGTGGGCTTTGGGCCGGGTCATGAAGAGGGTTCCGTGGAAAAATCACCGATCAAACTGCGGGAGCTGACTCGCCAGCGAGATCATCGCGAGCAAGCCCGCTCCCACAGGATTGGGTTCAAGCCTGAGAGAGCGTGTTAAGCCGCCAGCGCCCAGTCTTGGGCAGCGTCTTGCACACCGACCAGGCCGATATCAGCCGCAAACGCGGTGTCGGCGTGCGCCAGACCGGCAGCCGCCAGTTGGTCGAAGGTCGAATCGGTGCTCAGATTGAACTCGCTCAGCAGGGTGTTGAGCACGCCTTCCAGGCCCGCCACGTTGCCGCGCATCAGGCCGTAGATCACGTCCTGAACGGCGTTGCCTGCACGGCCAGCATCGCTGGCAGCGGACAGGTCGAGGCCGTTGAAGGAGACAAAGTAATCATCAAGTGTGAATGGACTACCACTGCCGCCGTTCAAATCCGTGCCCAGTTGTACGCTGTCCAACTCACCCCACAGGTAGTGATTCATGTTGTCACCCGGTGAAACAAGCGGGTTATACACATAATGCAAGCCATCAGTCGTATCGCTTCCGGCGATGTAGGCATACTGAGACCCATTGGCACCGTGGGTCGCATATTGCTCGCCATCATACTGACCCGTGCCCGTGTTAAATCCACCTGTATTGCCCGTACCATGGCCGGCCGTTTTGAAACCAGTGGACCAGACGCTGAGCACGTCCTGAATGGAAATATCACCAAATGCAGAGTTATAGGTAATTGAAATAGCCATCTCTTAACCTTTTCCTTGGACAGTTTTAGTGAGCGCACACGAACGTGTGCATTTACCCGACATGGGCAAATTCTTTAATAAGGAATATGTTTTCTACTTAAAACTTATATTCGAGCATACCGCTCAGTGTCCGCCCGCGCGCCAGACTCAAGTTATTAACATCACCCATAGCAACAAAGTAGGCTTCGTCCGTAGCGTTTTCCATCACCAACGAAATATTAAAATCGTCAGTCATCCAGTAACTGGCATACAGGTCATAGACACTGTATTTAGGCCACATGGCCTGTTCGATGGACTTATAGTTATGCGCATTAAGATCTCTGCCGTTGCCAGGGCTGTAGCGCAGGCGAACGCCTGTATCCAAACGCCGCTCCAGGAAGCGCGCACCAATGGTTAATGAGCCTCGATCCGCAGGCATGTACGTCGCATTGCCCATTATCCCGCCACAATCAACCGCGTTATTTTTCACATCATCATCCAGCCACTCTTTTTCGCTGACAGGACGAATGCCTATTTTTCCATCCGGACGTACATAGCGCTCTATATAACTTTTGAGTGTTTTCCCTGTTGTTTTCGCTCCACCCATGTAATAGCGCTTGGAACAAAAGTCATTACTGCCGATCATATGGGTATAACTCAAGTTTGTATAAGCCCGCCCCATGTCGTAATTAAGTTGATATTCAACACCTCGAAAACGTGTATCACTCAGATTATTAACGTACGCCAAGTCACCAAAATTACTCGTCGCGGCCTCCGGCAGGCTAATACCGTACTGCATAAACGAGAAATTCTTGATTCGGTTATCGAAGTACGACACCTTCATCCCGAGCCGGTCATTATCGAAGAACAGCGACTCTTTGAAGATATTGAAACCCACCTCCCAGTCTTTCGACTCTTCAGCCTTGAGGAAAGGATTTGGGAATACCCGCTCAGGTGCTTCGCCCGCATGGGGGCGCCCTGTCATGAACACCTCCGTCACTGCCGGTGGGCGCCAGCCTTTACCGACATGAGAATACAGTTGCAGCCAGTCCACACCGGGCTTGATGGCGATGCCAAAGGTCGGCGAAAAATGACCGCTCTCATTGTCCACGTCGTACATCTTTTCGACGCGCTTACCTGGGTCGAGATTGACCACCGGCACACCATTTTCATAACGAATGATTTGTCGTTCGAAAAGCGTCATGCCTGTTTTACCTTCCAGGCGATAGCGGTCATAGCGCAAACCACCGCTCAGGTTCAACCAACCGTTGTAGTCATACTCCAGATTACTGAACAGACTGGCCATAGTTCGCTTGCCAGAGGGGTTCGCGCCCTCTACATAAGGTAGCGACTGTTCGTTGACGGCGGCCACTTTGTTGGTGCGCGGCGTGAATGTGTCCTGATACATCTCCAGGCCGTAATTCACACTCAACTGACCATAGGTGTCGAAGTTGAACAGTGAGGTGTTTTGCACCAACCCGCCCCAGGTCTCCGTCTGGAAACGGTCTTTATAAGCACCAAAGGCGTTGTCTGCCGTGGCGTTATGCCGGGCATTGGCACGGTCCAGTTGCGTGTCGACGTAATACAGCTTGGCCTTCAGATCGATCAGTTCGTTGTCCGGGTTCCAGCTGTAATCAATCGCGTAGTTGGCGGTGCTCAGGTTGTTTTTGCTGTGCCGAACATAGTCATAACCCGACTGATCAGCCTTGAGGTAGGTCCAGGCATCATTGCTGTCGCTGTCGGTGTTCAGGTAACTCAACTGCACACGCTGGTCGTTCGGCAGGTTGAGACCGAACTTGGCCATTTGCGAGCGGGTCACGCTGCCTGCGTCACCGACTTCACTTTTCAGCCAGCTTTTCCAGGCTTCGGGGCGTACATCCTTGAGCCGCATTTGAGACCCTAAATTGCCCGCATGCTGCCGTCCGCTGCGGTAGTTGCCGAAGTGCCGCTCGCTCACGGCAAACAAGGCATCACCGATATCGTTGCCAAACGCGAACACCCCGCCACCGTTGAAATAGGTGCCGTTGCCCATGTTGCCGATACCGCTGCCCGCACGAATGCGCCCGCCGTATTCTTTGCCGTCTTTCAGGAAGTCACTGGCTTCGAGGGTTCTGAATGTGGCGATCCCCCCGATAACGCCGGCACCGCCCAGGGTGGACTGCGAGCCTTTGTCGATTTCGATGCTGGAGACCATTTCCGGGTCGATCAGCATCACGCCATTGCGGTGCTGGTGGCCGTTGACGTTGAAGTTCTGGCGCATGCCGTCAACGTTCATGTTGACCCGGCCATAGTCCTGAACCCCACGAATATTGATCGACAAACCTGGGTCACGCTGGTCGACAGCCGTGTACACGCCGGGGGTTTCTTCGAGCATGTCGGCGGCATGGCGCGGGGCACGCTTGTTGATTTGCTCGCGGGTTATCACTGACACCGCTTGGGGCGTTTGGTACACCCAGTCTGCGCCGTTGCCGTTCTCACTGGCGGTCACCGAGGTGGTGCCCAGCGCCAGCGCACCTTTGGCCTCACCGCTCACACGGGTCAAGGTCACTTGGCGTTCACCCGTAAAGCGGTATTCCACCGGGTTGCTGCCCAGCAGGCGCGCCAGGCCTTCCTGCACACCGAAGTCACCGTTAAGGGGCTGCGAAGTCAGGCCACGCAGCATCTGGCTGTCGAACAGCACCTGCAAACCGGCTTGCTCGGCAAACACCAGCACCGCTTTGTCCAGCGGCTGCGCCGGGATGTGGAAGGCGATGAATTCTTGCGCAATGGCGCTGCTGACTTTTTCAACGGCGTGCACCGGTGCATGGGCCGCCAATACGGCCAATATTCCCACATGTACAGCAAAGGCCAACCGGCTTGCGGGCTGCTTCCCTTTGCGCTGACTAACGACCATTTTTTGTTATCCCCAGGCTTACGTGTTTTGTCATGAGAATGAATCTCAATAGCAAGACGAACGGGCGGGGAAAAGTCAGTAAAGGTTTTTGCGAATAATTTTCAGAAGCCGGATTTGGTTGATGAAACCCGCGTAGGAACGAGCTTGCCTCGCGATCTTTTGACCTTCAAAGATCGCGAGGCAAGCTCGTTCCTACAGGGATCGGTTTAATAAATCAGGCTGACGCCTGCCAGTTCCACACGTTTGACGTGCAATTCCTGAGTGAGGGTGTGCAAGGCGCTGTCGAGCATTTCGAGGCGGAAGACGCCGCTGACTTGCCGATCGGCCAAGGCACGGTTGGCCAGAACGATTTGCCCGGGGCGGTAACGGTTGAGTTGCTCGATCACGTGGGCCAACGGCTGGCGATCAAAAATCAGCACGCCGCGCCGCCAACTGGTGGCCGCACTCAGGTCATAACCGGGTAAGGGGTGCACGCCATTGCGCGCGCTGTACCGCACACTTTGCCCCTCTTGCAGGGTTTGTCGGACCGCGCCTTGAACCGGCCGGCTTTGCAGGCTCACAGCGACGCTGTGTTGCAACACCCCAACCCAGGCCTGGTCGCTACTCTGCCGCCCGACAACAAATTGTGTGCCCAGGGCTTTGGTTTGCCCGCCTGCGCTTTGCACCACAAAGGGCCGTACTTCTGCCTCGCCCATCGGCGCCACGTCAAACACTGCCGAGCCCGCCAGCAGGCTGATTCGCCGTTCGTAGGTGTCGTAGTCGATGCGGATGGCGCTCGACGCATCCAGCTCCACCGAACTGCCGTCATCAAGCTGCACGGTACGGATTTCTCCTGCACCGGTGCGGTAGTCGGACTGCATATTGATCAGCACCGTCGGGCCGCTGATCCAGCCCACTGCCAAGACCAAGGACAGTACCGCAGCACGCCCGACCCAACGCAGCGGGCGCCTGCGCCGAGTCACCGGCGCAGGGCGCGGCGCTTCCGGGCGCTGACGGCGTGGGGTTGGCCTGGCCATTTCCGGGTCCTGCGCCAAGGCCCCCAAGGCCGCCCAGGTTTGCTTGGCAAACTGCAAGGCAGGCGCGTGGCGCTCATCAGCGGCCAACCATTGTTCGAGTTGCGCCTGCGCCGCCGCGTCCAGGTCACCCGCGTGCAGGCGCACCGCCCACTCGGCGGCCGTCTCAGTGATGATCTGTTGTTCGCGGCCTTGGCTATTCACGTGTGAATCTCAATTTCTCGTTATGTATAAGCAGTGACGTCTGGCCTGCCGATATTCAGTAAGCCGTTTATCGAAACTCAGGTAGGTTATTTCTCAGCTGCTTGTAGTCGTTGCATGACATACGCCAGCGCTTTGGACAGATGCTTTTGCACGGAGCTGTCAGAAATATCAAGTTGGCGCGCCACTTCTGCATGGGTCATGCCTTCGATACGGTTGAGGCGGAAGATTTCCTGGGTGCGCTCGGGCAGCTCTGACAGTGCCTGCTTGAGCGCCATGCGCTGTTGTTCAGCCATTGCCTGAGCCTCCAGCTCTGCCATTTCGTCCTCAATGTCAGCCAAGGCCTCGTGCGTCACCGAGTCGGTCTTGCGCCGGGTTTCCTGGCGGATGTGATCGACCAGCAGGTTGCCCGCCACGCGGTAGAGGTAACCGGGGGAGTTGTCGATCTGTTCCTTGCGCCCGCGCTCGGCCAGGCGCAGGAAGCTCTCCTGCACCAGATCGGCGGCCAACTGCGGGTCTCGCACCTTGCGCGCCAGGTACCCGCGCAGGGTACTGGCATGCTTGAGGAACAAGCCCTTGAGGTCCATATCCGACAAACCGACTCCCTGACGCATGAGGAAAAGGGGCGGCTATCTTACTTTTTGTCGAGAATGATTTTCAATTGATATTAGCGGGACTCGCGCATTGTTCGATAAACGCCCACTTAATGGCACAAAGCGGCGTCGGCATTTATCACCCAATTGACCTTATTAACCGGCTGGTACAATTTAAGCCAACCGCTTGAGCAGCGCTCAGGCGACCCTATAAAAACAAAGTAGAGTTGGCTTGCTATGTCCCCTATCGTCCTGGTGCTTAACGGCCCCAACCTGAACTTGCTTGGCACCCGCGAACCCGGTATTTACGGCCACGAAACGCTGGCAGACATTGCCAATTTGTGCGGCCAGACGGCCCGCGAAGAAGGCTTGAACGTTGAGTTTCGCCAAACCAACCACGAAGGCGAACTGCTCGACTGGATCCATGGCGCTCGCCAGCGCTGCGCCGCGATTGTGATCAACCCGGCCGCCTGGACCCACACCTCGGTGGCCATTCGCGATGCCTTGGTCGCCAGTGAACTGCCGGTGATCGAAGTGCACCTGTCCAACGTCCATACCCGCGAAGCCTTCCGCCATCACTCCTTCGTCTCGGGCATTGCCCAAGCCGTGTTGTGCGGGTTTGGCAGCAACGGTTATCGCTTGGCCTTGCAACACCTCAGCCGCCAATTGAAGGGCTAAGCGCATGTCGACCCACACCCCCAAGTCAGTGTTGGCAGGGCTGATCGGCGCCGGTATCCAGGCCTCCCGCACGCCGGCAATGCACGAGCGCGAAGGCGAGGCGCAAGGGCTGCGTTACGTGTACCAGTTGATCGATCTGGACGTGTTGCAGCTCGATAACAACGCCCTGCCCGACCTGCTGACCGCCGCTGAGCGTATGGGCTTCAGCGGCTTGAACATTACCTACCCGTGCAAGCAGGCGATTATGCCGTGGCTGGACGAGTTATCTGATCAAGCCCGCGGTATTGGAGCCGTAAACACGGTGATTTTCCGGGACGGCAAACGCATAGGGCACAACACCGACTGTTCGGGGTTTGCCGAAGGTTTTCGTCGCGGCTTGAGCGGCGTTGCCGTGCAGCACGTGGTGCAAATGGGCGCGGGTGGCGCAGGCTCTGCGGTGGCCTACGCATTGCTCAGCGAAGGCGTACACCGGCTGGATATTTTTGACGTCGACCAAGCCCGCGCACAGAGCCTGGCAGACAACTTGAATCAACACTTTGCCGGTTCACGGGCCAGGGCGGGCACTGACCTTGAGGCCTCGCTGAGCAAGGCCGACGGGCTGGTCAACACCACGCCCATGGGCATGGCCAAGCTGCCGGGCATGCCCGTGCCCGCACAATGGTTGCGCTCAGAACTGTGGGTGGCCGAGATTGTGTACTTCCCGCTGCAAACCGAGTTGCTGCGCCATGCCCGCGCGCTGGGTTGCCGCACGCTGGATGGCGGCAACATGGCGGTGTTTCAGGCGGTCAAGGCGTTTGAACTGATCAGCGGCGCCAGCGCTGACGCCTCACGCCTACTCGCGCACTTCCAGGAAATGAACGGCTAAGGCCTTGTCTCACTCACACCTGTAGATAGCGCAGCACCGAGTCGCAGATCATCTCGCGCTGACGCTGTTTAACCTGCGGGTCGGACAAGTCGATCTGAAAAATCTCACCGACTGTGTAGCGGTTGGACACGCGGTAAAAACAGAACGAACTGACCAGCAGGTGCACGTCCAGCGGATTTAAACCTGGGCGGAACACCTGCTGCTCAACGCCTCGGCGCAGGATCTCTTCGAGGGCATGAACAATCGTGTCGTTCATGGCCTTGATGCCTTCCGAACGCTTGATGTACTCGCCCTTGTGGATATTTTCAACGCTGACCATGCGCACAAAATCGGCGTTCAGGTCGTGGTGATCAAAGGTAAATTCAACCAGCTTTTTAATCGCCTGCCGGGGTTCCATTTCATCCAGGTGCAGCAGGTTTTCGGTGCTGCGGATCTCGCCGTAGAGCTTCTCCAGCACTTCGACGTAGAGCTGCTCTTTGCTGGTGAAGTAGTAATAGATCATGCGTTTGGACGTGCGGGTACGCTCCGCGATGGCATCCACGCGTGCGCCCGCCAGCCCTTGTTCGACGAACTCGGCCAGGGCTTCCTGAAGGATGTTTTCGCGGGTCTTTTCCGGGTTGTTTTTCCGGCTCTTGCGCGGTTCGACTGCGGGCGCCGTGGCATCGGTGTCGACTTCTGTTATCTGGGTCATTACAGGCTCACGGCCATCGGAAGATGGCCGCGATTATGGCCCGAGAGGTTCATCGAAGGAAGTCGACAAACGTATTCGCGCAACGTCCTACAGCTTGGCCTGACGCACCGCCCCGGTGCGCGACTTGGCCATCGCCGCCAAACGTACCGCCACGTTGGCCGCGCCATAGCCGGCATAGCCGTTTTTGCGCTGCAACAACTCAAAGAAGAAGCGCCCGGCAAACGGCTCGGTGTACACATGAAACAACTCACCGCCCTGAGCGTCGCGGTCGTACAAGACGTTGAAGTAGGCCAGTTCGCTCAAGAACTCATCGTCAAAATCAAAGCGCGCCGCCAGGTCGTCGTAGTAGTTCAACGGGATATCCAGCAGCGGCACGCCTGCGGCTTTGGCGCGGCTGACTTCAGCAAACAGGTCGTCGCACTCAAACGCAATGTGATGCACACCGGAGCCGCGATAACTCGACAACGCATGTGAGATGGCGGTGTTTTTGTTCTCGGAAATGTTCAGCGGCAAACGAATCGTGCTGCAACGGCTACGCAATGCGCGGCTTTTGACCAACCCGTACGGGTCGGGCAGCACCACTTCGTCATCCGCTTCAAAGTCCAGCAGGCTCTTGTAGAACAGCACCCAGCTGTCGAGGCTGTCGGCTGGCAGCGCCATGGCCATGTGGTCAATGCGCTTGAGCCCGCCTTGGCCGGTGTGGGCGGTCGCAAGGTTGAAGTCCGATTCGTACAACGGGTTACCCGCTTCGTCCTGATCGACCAGATAAATCAGGCTGCCATCCGGCGCACGAACCGCCGCCAGTTCCAGCTCATTGGGGCCGACCAGGCCTCGATAGGGCTGGCCTTTATAGGCCACGGCACGGGCCAGCGCGCTGGCGCTGTCTTGCACGCGAATGGCGGTGGCGCACAGCGACGGGCCGTGCGCCTCAAAAAAGTTATGCCCAAACGAATAAGGCTCGGCGTTGAGCACCAGGTTGATGTCGCCCTGACGCAGCAAGCTGACATTTTTGGAGCGGTGCTGACCGGCTTTGCTGAAGCCCAAACGCTCAAGCCAGTGGGTCAGTTGCGCGCCCTGATTGTCATCGACGGCGAACTCCAGAAACTCGATGCCCTTGTAGTCACTGGCCTTGGGCGGCGCGAACAACGGCTCAAGGCTGGCGGCAGGCGCGGCCTCCTGGACCAGCCGCTCGCGGGTTTTCTCTTCGAGGTACAGCAATGAACGCAGGCCATCTGCCGCATTGGCGCGGGTAGGCGCTGCGCGGAAGCCGTCATTAAAGATCTCCAGCGACAGAGGCCCGGTGTAGCCGCTCTGAATGATCGGCGCCAGAAAGCCCGGCAAGTCGAACTCGCCCTGCCCCGGGAAGCAACGGAAGTGGCGGCTCCACTCCAGCACGTCCATCGCCAAAATGGGCGCGTCGGCCATTTGCACAAAGAAGATCTTGTCGCCGGGAATCTGCGCAATGCCGCTCGGGTCGCCTTTGAGCGACAAGGTGTGGAAGCTGTCGAGCAGCACCCCAAGGCTCGGATGGTCGATCTCGCGCACCAGATCCCAGACCTGTTGCCAGGTGTTGACGTGCCGCCCCCAGGCCAGGGCTTCGTAGCCGATGCGCAGGTTCCGCGCCCCGGCGCGCTCGGCCAGCAGGCTCAAGTCGTCCAGCAGGATTTGCCGGTCACCCACCGAGTCGGCGGCGGCATTGCTGCACACCAATACCAGGTCGGTACCGAGTTCCTGCATCAAGTCGAATTTGCGCTCGGCGCGGTCGAGGTTGCGCGCCAGACGGTCGCGGCGGCAGCCTTCAAAGTCACGGAACGGTTGGAACAGGCTGATTTCCAGGCCGAGGTCTGCGCAGATCTGGCGCACTTCGCGAGGGCTGCCGTCGTAGTACAGCAGGTCATTTTCAAAGATCTCAACCCCGTCAAAACCCGCTGCGGCAATGGCGTCGAGCTTTTCCGGCAAGGTGCCGCTCAAGGAAACAGTGGCGATTGAACGCTTCATTTAACACTCCCATGATTGCCACCGCCTGCAACCGACGGCATTTCTAATAGCCTGATTATTAAGGGCACCCTATCATTGAGCAACCAGTCTGTACCAACCGGTTAGTTTTGCGTGCGATTATCGAACACTATGCCCTTTGTTGAATTGACGACTTTTTGTCCAATCGCCACCATCCAACCCGTACCTTTTGCAATAAATGCTGCACAACACCACATAACAATTCCAAAAAAAACGGGTAACCACTCATGCTTGCTCTTATTGATATGACGCTCTGCTTTGCTCTGCCGCCGGCGTGGTACCCGACCTTTCAACGGACGGGTAAATAGCCATGACCCCTTCTCAATCGACACACGTCAACTCTGCCCAAAGCACCCCGCACGCCGGTATTGGCGACAAGATCCGCGGCGCCATGGCCATTGGTAAAACCCGCTGGGGCATGCTCGCCCTGGTGTTTTTCGCGACCACGCTGAACTACATCGACCGCGCCGCACTGGGCGTGATGCAACCGATTCTGGCCAAGGAAATGAGCTGGACGGCGATGGACTACGCCAACATCAACTTCTGGTTTCAGGTGGGCTACGCCATTGGCTTCGTCCTGCAAGGTCGCCTGATCGACCGGATCGGGGTCAAACGCGTGTTCTTCTGCGCCGTGTTGCTGTGGAGCCTGGCGACCGGCGCCCACGGCCTGGCCACCTCGGCCGTCGGCTTTATGATGTGCCGCTTTATTCTCGGCCTGACCGAAGCCGCCAACTACCCTGCCTGCGTGAAAACCACGCGCCTGTGGTTCCCCGCCGGTGAGCGCGCAGTGGCCAGCGGTATCTTCAACGCCGGGACCAACGTCGGCGCCATGTTCACCCCGATGCTGTTGCCTCTGGTGCTGCATGTGTGGGGCTGGCAAGCCGCGTTTCTGTGCATGGCGGCGTTGGGCGGTATCTGGCTGATCTTCTGGGGGCTGAAGTACTACAACCCTGAAGAGCACCCAACGGTGAGCAAACAGGAACTGGACTACATCCAGAGCGAAAAAGAACCGGAGCAACAGAAAGTCAGTTTCGGCACGATCCTGAAAATGCGCGGGACTTGGGCCTTTGCGTTGTCTTACTCGCTGACCGCACCGGTGTTCTGGTTCTACCTGTACTGGCTGCCGCCGTTCTTGAACCAGCAATACAACCTGGGCATCAACGTGACGCAGATGGGCATCCCGTTGATCATCATCTACATCACGGCCGACTTCGGCAGCGTCGGTGGCGGGATTTTGTCTTCGATGCTGATCAGTCGCGGCATGGCGGCGGTCAAGGCACGGCTGGTGTCGATGTTCCTGTGTGCGATATGCATCATCGGCGTGGTCATGGCCGCTGGCTCCAGCCAACTGTGGGTTGCCGTGGGCGCCATCGCATTGGCCCTGGGCGCGCACCAGGCCTGGACCGCCAACGTGTGGAGCATGGTGATGGACTACACGCCTAAACACATGATGGGCACGGTGTTCGGCTTTGGCGGCATGTGCGCGGCCATCGGCGGCATGTTCATGACGCAAATCGTGGGTTATGTACTGACTGTCACCAACAACAACTACACCGTGTTGTTCACCATGATTCCGGCGATGTACTTCATTGCGCTGACGTGGATGTACTTCATGGCCCCGCGAAAAATCCCGCAGGTTTGAGTTCGATCCGAAGCGTTCAAACAGCCCTTCTCCTTCGGGAGAGGGGTTTTTTTTCAGGTCAAAAGATCGCGAGGCAAGCTCGCTTCTACAGGGAGTTGAGGGTTAAACCGCCCTTTTCTTGCGCTGTTGCCAAGCCGCCGCTAACCCGCTGATGCAGACAATCGCGATGCCGATCCGTGAGGTCAGGTCCGGCGTGTGGTTGAACAGCAGCCAGCCCAGCAACCCGGAAAACACAATCTGGCAGTAACTAAAAGGCGCCAGCAATGCCGGTGCGGCGAGGCGGAACGACTGTGTCAGGAGCAAGTGCGCAGTCATGCCCAACGAACCAAGTGCGAGCATTTCGAGGCCATGCACCAAGGTCGGCGTCTGCCAAAAGAACGGCACCATCGCACTCAGCACCAGCGCGTTAAACAACCCGGCAAAAAAGTTACTGGTGGTCGGTGTGTCGTACAGGCTGAGTTTGCGCGTGAGGATCTGGTAGCAACTGAAACACAGCGCTGCCGACATCGGCAGCAGCACCGCCGGGGTGAACAAGTCGCCCCCCGGATGGATGATCACCACCACGCCGATAAACCCGCAGCTCACTGCAATCCATTGCCCCCGGGTGACTTTTTCGCCCAGCAACGGCCCGGACAGGGCCGCCACCAATAACGGTGCCAAAAAGTTAACCGCAGTGTTTTCCGCCAACGGGATGTACAGCAGCCCGAAGGTGAAGAACAGCCCGGACCCCAGCAAACAGATCGCCCGGTACACCTGTAGCAACGGGCGCTTGCTGCGCAGCACCCGTAGCCCCGACTGAGGCAAGAAGTAACTGGCCATCAGCAAGGTGTGCACCATATAGCGCGCCCACACCACCATCACTACGGGGTACAAACCGCTCAAGTACTTGGAGAGCGCGTCGTGACTGGAGAACAACGCCGTCGCGATCACGATCAGCAGAATGCCCTTGAGTGGCTGGTTAACGCCTGAGAGTGGCGTAGGCAATGTCATCGAACACCTCAATGTGGAGCAATGGACTCACAGCACTCAGCCACCCGCACCCGGGCGCTACGCACTACAGCTGTTGCAAAAGCACCCGGGTTTTATCAATCGCCCATTGCGCCCGTTGTTCGGCGCTGACGCCTTGTGCCTGAAGTTCTACGCAGGGGATTTCAAGGCTCAGCGGTATGTCTTTGGGCAGTAATCTCAGCAAGCCGAGCAAATCGCAGTCACCGTCGCCGGGAAAACGCCGCTCATTACGCGCCTGGCGCAAAATTTCCTGCATGTCATCGGGCGTTGGCCCCGCCACGTCGCACAACTGCATATAGCGCATGCGCGACGGCTCTACCCGGCTCAGGTCTTCAAGGCTTGAGCCAGAGCGGTTGAAATGGAAGGCATCGACCAATACGCAGCCATTGACGCGGCCCGCCTGCTCAACCACCCGCACCGCCTGCTGCAGGTTCTTGGCATCGGTCCACGGCATGAACTCAAGATGAGGATAGATCCCGTAAGGGCGACTCAAGTCACACAATTGCGCAAAGTTATCGGTCATGCGTTGTTCATCGGGGTCATTGCCGGCCACCAGCAACTCGGTGGCGCCGAATTCAGCGCCCACAGCCAGGATCTTGTCGAAATCTGACACGCAGGTCTGCGGCTTCAAGCGAAGAATCTCGATATCGAGCACTTTGATACCGGTGTCGTGCAGGCGCTTGAGGGTTTGCCTGCGTAAAGCCGGGTCATTGACCAGCGGGAAGTGATACTCCTCTGGCGTGGCAGGTTCGAGGCGCAGACCGACATGGCTGTAGCCGGTGCGGGCGGCAATGTCGATCATGTCGACCGGCGAGACTTCCAGCACGGTCAGGGCAGCAAGGGACAAAGGGCGAGAATTCATAGTGGGCTCTTTCAGGCGTCGATAGGGGCTGGGGCGCAGGCCCGGCCAGTGGCAGCGGCTTCACGAATGGCTTCAATCAGCGCCAGGGTGCGGGCGGCATCCGCCGCGCTCACCAACGGCGCAACCTCGCGTCGAATCACCCGAACAAAATGTTCCAGTTGCAAACGCAGGGCTTCATCGGGCTTGAAGGCTTCTTGCTCGACCAGCAACGGCTGGTGCCAGCCCGCGCCGTCCTCGGCGTAATGCCAGCGTTTGAGCTGCGGGATGCTTAACGCCCCACCGGTGCCTGCCAGCAAATAGCAGGGTTGATCGCTCTGGCGCGGATACACCGGGTTTTCCCCCGAGTCCAGTTCCCAGCTCCAGGGCGCGGCCACGGCATCAGAGCCGGTCAATGTGCCGAGCGCACCGTTTTCAAATTGCAGCAAGACCGCCGCACAGTCCTCATTGCCATAGCCGCGCACGGCATTGCTGGTGATGGCCTGCACCTGCCGCACTTCGCCACACAAATGGCGCAGCAGATCCAGGTCGTGGATCAGGTTGGTCAGCAGCATCCCCGCCCCGGCCTCACGCCGCCACGGGATATCGAAATAGCTCTCGGGCTTTTGCAGTTGCCACAACGCGGTCACCGTACTCAGACGCCCCAGCGCCCCGCTGTGCACCAGCTCATGCGCCCGCACTATCAGCGGGTTGTGGCGTCGATGATGGCCCACCAACACCGGCACGCCGCTGTCCCGGGACGCCGCCACCAGCGTACGCACTTCTGCCAGATCCACGCCTACGGGTTTCTCCAGCAGCACCGGCACACCCGCTGCCAGGCAGGTCAGCGCCGTGCTCACGTGCAAGGTGTTGGGGTTTGCGATGATCACGCCATCGGGCTTTGCGGCCGCCAACATCTGCGCCGTGTCAGCAAACCATTCGACCCCGCATTGCGCCGCAAACCCGGCCGACTGCGGCGCAGGGTCTGCGACCGCGCAGAGCACAGCGCTGTCGAGGCCTTTTAGATGATGAAGGTGCTGGCGGCCCATGATGCCGGCGCCCACCAAAGCGATACGCAGTGGAGCGTTCAAAATGCTGATCCTCTTGTAAGAATTATGGAATCACAGAATTCCGATTAATTTAGAATCTGGTTCCACTTTCTTGCAAGATAAATTAACTACTCCGTTCAATTTAGCCGTCAGGCATCGAACAGTTCAGATGCCTGGCAGGCCACTGACAACTCCTCGGTGAACTGCAGCAGCAATGGCGCCAGCTCGTGCAAGCGGGCCTGAGGCAGGCGTGCACTGGGGCCTGCCACACTCAACACGCCGACCACATGCTTGCCCAGCGGGCTGCGCACCACGGCGGCAATGGCGCTGGTGCCAATCGCCGAGCTTTCTTCTACGCAGGCATAGCCCTGCTCACGGGCGATACGCAGACGCTCGAGCAACTCCACATTGGAGTGCGGCGCATTCGGCCCCACGCCTTCGGGGGGCGTAATGCCCTGGCGTTCAACCTGTGCCAAAGCCATGGCATCGCTCATGCTGGCCAGCCAGGCATGCCCAGACGCGGTGTAATACAGCGGCGCATCGCGGCCCATATCCGGGTCATAGCGCAAGCCTGAGCGGGCGCCCTGGGACTTGGCGATCCAGGTCAGGCGCTCACCGTCCACCACCCCTAAACGCACCAGTTCGCCGGTTTCCTGAGCGAGCCGATCAAGGATCGGCTGCACAATGTCGGCCCCGCTGCTGGCCAGGTATTGAAAGCCCATGGCGACCAGCTTGGTCGACAAATGGTAACGGCTGTTCTCGCTGTTTTGCCGCACATAGCCCAACCGCACCAACTCGGTGAGCAAGCGGTGGGTCGCACTTTTAGGGATGCCCAATTGCTCGGCGAGCGTTTGCATCGGCACGCCGCGAGGCTCCTGCGTGAGACTCTCAAGCACACTGAACACCCGTTCGATCTGACTGCCAGCCATACAAAGCCCTCGCAAATGAAAGGATTCTAAAAGGTAAACCCGCAAACGCAAAAGCTGGAACTGAACAAACGCACTCGGGGTTGTTGTTTTTAGAGCAAATCTTTATATTTTGGAACTTAATTCCAAAAATGATTCAATCCGGAGCCCCACCATGACCGCAGCCCCTCAACCTGACGTTATCGACTGTGATGTGCTGATTGTCGGCTCCGGTGCGGCCGGTTTGTCCGCAGCCGTCACGGCCGCCTGGCACGGGCAAAAAGTTATCGTGGTCGAAAAGGATGCTGTCTTCGGCGGTGCCACGGCCTGGTCCGGCGGCTGGGCCTGGGTGCCGTGCAACCCGCTGGCTAAACGCGCCGGGATCATTGAAGACGTAGAATTGCCGCGCACCTACCTCAAGCATGAATTGGGCGAGCGTTACGACCCGGCCATGATTGACGCGTTTCTGGAGGCTGGCCCGCGAATGGTGGCGTTCTTCGAGCGCCATACCCGCTTGCAGTTTGCCGATGGCAACGCCATTGCCGACATCCACGGCGACACCCCTGGCGCCGGGACTGGCGGGCGCTCGGTGATCGCCGCGCCCTATAACGGCCGCGAGGTCGGCAAGCTGCTCAAGCGGCTGCGCAAAACCATGCGCGAAACCAGTTTTATGGGCATGCCGATCATGGCCGGGCCAGACCTTGCGGCCTTCCTCAACCTGACACGCTCGCTGCCGGCCGCCTGGCACGTGACCAAGCGCTTTGGCCGCCACCTGATTGACCTCGCCCTGCATGGCCGCGCCTTGCAATTGGTCAACGGCGTGGCGCTGGTGGCGCGACTGGCCAAGTCGGCTGAAGACTTGGGCGTATTGCTGTGGGAATCCGCACCGGTCACATCACTCACTCAGGACGAGGCAGGCGTTACTGGCGCAGTGGTCAAGACAGCACGCGGGGACATCCGCATTCGCGCCCGCAAAGCGGTGGTGCTGGCCGCCGGGGGCTTCGCCAATGATATTGAGCGGCGCAAGGCGCTGTTTCCGCGCACACCGACCGGCCACGAACACTTGGCCCTGCCGCCGCTGGGCGTCAATGGCGATGGTCTGACCCTCGGTGAAAGCGCTGGCGGTCAGATCAACAGCGACTTGCAGTCCACGGTCGCCTGGGCTCCGGTGTCCCGCGTCCCGCACAGCGACGGCAGTATCGGGCACTTCCCGCACATCATTGAACGCGCCAAGCCTGGGATCATTGGCGTATTGAGCAACGGCCAGCGCTTCGTCAACGAAGCCAATGGCTATTACGATTACGTCACCGCCATGGTGGAACAAGCCCCAGCCGATGAGCCGGTGGCATCGTGGCTGATCTGCACTCGTGACTTCCAGCGCCGTTACGGGCTCGGTATCTCGCGGCCGTTTCCCATCCCCGTGGGGCCGTTTATCCAGTCCGGCTACCTGAAAAGCGCCTACACCCTGGAAGGCCTGGCCCGCGTGTGCGGCATTGACGCCAAGGGCTTGCAAACCACCGTGGACGACTACAACCGCCACGCGCAAACAGGCCAGGATCCACAGTTTGGGCGCGGCTCAACCCCGTACAACCGCAAGCAAGGCGACCCGCTGCATAAGCCCAACCCTTGCGTAGCACCGATCAGCAAAGGGCCGTTTTACGCAGTCAAGGTTGAACCCGGCTGCTTTGGCACCTTTGCCGGGCTCAAAACCAACGAACACGCCCAAGTGCTGAACGCAGACGGTCAGGCGATAAAAGGTTTGTATGCAGCGGGCACGGACATGGCCAGCATCATGGGCGGGTACTACCCGGCGGGTGGGATAAATCTTGGGCCGGCCCTGACGTTTGGTTACATCGCCGGGCGGCATATGGCAGGGGTGACGCAGTACGAGTGAGTCATTGATGCGGGAGTCAGGCGGATTAGCCTGCTCCCACATGCAGCCCTTAAAAATCGAAGAACACCGTTTCGTTCGGGCCTTGAATATAGATATCAAAACGGTACGCCGGTTTGCCGTTCACTTCGCAGCGATGGGCAATCAGGGTTTCACGTCGCTGCGGTTGCTCGATCAGGTTGAGCACCGGGCATTTGCCGTTGGCCTCCGGCTCGTCGCTGAAGTACAGGCGGGTCTGCAAATGGATGTTGATCCCGCGGGCAAACAGCGACACGTTGATGTGCGGCGCCATGGGCACACCTGCGGCGTTTTTGACCACGCCCGGCTTGATCGTGTTGAGCGTCCACTCCCCGGCATCAAAGGTTGTGGCCGTACGGCCGAAGCTGTTGAAAGGCTTTTCGGCGTCGAAATGTTCGTCGTAAACGCCTTCGTGGTTGGCTTGCCAGAACTCCAGAAAAGAGTCGCGGACCAAATGGCCATTGCCGTCATGGACGTTGCCGACCAGCACAATGTGCTCGCCCGGCGCGTCAGGCTTGGCCATGTCGTTCCAGATTTCTTCCGGGCGTGACGGGTTACCGGCAGCGGCCAGCGCCAGGCCGATATGCACGTAAGGGCCAGCCGTTTGCGATGGCGTTTCGGGTAGCAGTTCGATAGGCATGACGAGGCTCCTCAGCAGTTTTCGAAGTGAGTCTTGCGCTGACCGCGCAGCACGATGTCAAAGCGATAGGCCAGGCAATCCATCGGATTGGCGGCGCCCATGTCCAGGCGCGCAATCAGGCTTTGCACCGCCTCAGGGTTGGCAATCGACTTGACGATCGGGCACATAGGGATCAGCGGATCGCCTTCGAAATACAACTGGGTAATCAAGCGCGTGGCAATCGACGGGCCACTGATCGACACGTGAATATGCGCCGGGCGCCAGTCATTGGGGCCGTTGCGCCACGGGTAAGGGCCGGGCTTGACGGTACGGAAGCTGTAATAGCCCTGGCTGTCCGTGAGCGTGCGGCCCACGCCACCAAAGTTCGGGTCCAGCGGGGCCAGATAGCGGTCGTTTTTGTGACGATAACGGCCACCGGCGTTGGCTTGCCAGATCTCTACCAGGGTGTGCGGGATCGGCTTGCCGTATTGGTCGCAGACACGACCCGAGAGCAAAATCCGTTCACCGACCGGCAAACCGCCATTGTTGAAGTTCAACAGCAGGTCGTTGTCGAACTTGCCGAATTTGAGATGAGAAAAATCAGGGCCACTGGTTTCGCTCACCGATTGCGGGATGCTCACCAGCGCCTGGCGCGGGGAACGGGCAATCGAGGTTTTGTAGTCAGGGGTCAGGGCTTTGGGGTGCCAGTTGCGGTCACGGATGATAAAGCGCCGGCTGTCTGCATCAGACATGTCGATCTCCTGTTGTTTTTATAAAGGCCAGGCGCCAGTTTTAAACAACAGAGGTTCAAGCACTATTGAAAAGGCCAACCCATAACATAACCAAATGGTTATGGATAAACACCTTCGGCATAGGCCTGCCCCAGCTCACGCAGTACCTCGACACAGCCTTGGGCCGCCACCGACATGGGCACATGGGCGTTACTGCAAATGCCGATCGAACCGCCCGGCTCACGCTGGCCGAGGTCAATTTCATGCAGTTCGCCGCTGGCCAGGTCCAGGCGCACGGCATCCAGCGGGGCTATCCACACTGCATCGTTACGCAGCACGTAGCGGCGGCTCAACGTGACTGACAGGGTTTCCAGACGCTGGCGCGACTGGCTGATGCCGCACTGCACAAACAGGCTGTCGGCAAAGGTGCGGATGGTGGTGTTGGCCAGTGGCAACACCAGCGGGTAGCGCTCCAGCTGGCTACGGTCCAGCGGGCCCTGCAGCAACGGATGGCCCGGCCGCACCACCAGGGTCATCGATTCGCTGTACAGGTGTTCAAAGTTCATGCCCTGAATTTCCGGGCTGTCGGTCATACGCCCAATCACCAAATCAACATCGCCGACACGCAACTGCGACAACAGATACGCACTCGGCCCGGTCACGATACTCACCACCAGCGCCGAATGGCGGGCATGCAGGCGGCTCACCAACTCAGGCACCAGCAGGCTCTCAACGGTGGACAACACCCCCAGCCGCACCGTCCCCCCGGAGTATTCGCCCCCGCGCAAGGCGCTCACCCCTTCGCGCAAAGCCTGCACCGACGGCGTCGCATAACGCAGGAAAGCCACCCCGGCCTCGGTCAGACGGATACCGCTTTTGCTGCGCACAAACAGACTCACCGTCAGCAGCTCTTCAAGCTCCTTGAGGGTTTTGGACATGGCCGGCTGGCTAACCGCCAACACATCCGCCGCCCGCGCCAAACTGCCTTGGCGTGCCATCTCCAGAAAGCACACCAGATGACGGTATTTGATGCGGGTATCGATGTTCACAGGGGTAAAAACTCCGAGCAGGGCTGGACGCGGTCACGCATCGTCGACAGGAACGTTTTGCAGATAAAACTCGTGGAGCTTGGCTTGCAACAGCCTCTTGTCCGGCAAATGCGTCTGATATTCGGCGATCAATGCCGGGGACAATGAGCGGTTCAGCGCGTATTCAACCACTTCATCCTCTTTACTGGCACACAATAAAACCCCAATCGCCGGATTCTCGTGTGGCCTGCGATGATCCCGGTCCAGGGCTTCAAGGTAGAAATTGAGTTTGCCGAGATGCTCGGGTTCGAAGCGCCCGACCTTTAATTCAATCGCGACCAGACAATTCAAACCTCGGTGAAACAGCACCAGATCTACCACAAAGTCACGAGCGCCAACCTGCAATGGGTACTGCGAACCAACAAAACAGAAGTCATGCCCCAACTCGGTCAGAAATGCTTTTAGATGCCCAAGCAAACCCTGATGCAAACCTGACTCACTGTGCCCCTTGGGTAATTGGAGAAACTCCAGAACATAAGCGTCTTTAAAAATGCTCGTAACGTCCTCTATACGCTCTTTTAAGGCAGGCGAAAGCTTTGCAGGCTGAATGATCGTTCTCTCGAATAATGCGCTTTGCAGTTGGCGCCCCAACTCACGACTCGACCACTTTTGAGCGATTGCCGTACGCATATAGAACGCTCGCTGCTGTGCCATTGAGCATTGGCTCAGCAGCATTAAATGATGCGTCCAGGGCATTTGTGTCAGCAGCGCTGACACTAAATGTTCCTCTGCCTTGTACGCTTCATAAAATTGACGCATGCGAAATAAATTTCGACGGGTAAAGCCTCTAAGGCCAGGCTGAGTGTGGGCAATATGGGCCGCCAGTTGCTCGACAACAGAATCGCCCCATTCAGCGTGTTCAAGTTTTTGACTGATAAAAGCACCGACTTGCCAATAAAGCTCAATCAGATGCGCATTCACAGCCATGGCGGCGCTTTGCTGAGCACTTTTGATCATTTTCACCACGTGCGCAAAGCCATTCGTCTCGGCCGGCCCTGGAAAATCGTGATTATTCTTTTGCATGGGAACCTCGGGCATGACGAAAAATGTCACGCCCACCCTACGTTCCGCCCTCCCTTTAGTCAGTCAGCCCAAACCTACAAGCAGTCGACTCGGCATGTAGCCAACTCTGTGAAGTCATCCGACCAACGTCCATACTTATCCACCGCTCAACAAACGTCTGACAGCCGGGCTGGCGCTGTGCCTGCCGAGCAGCAACACTCAATAAACAGATTTATCAGAGGATTCCTCCATGCAATGGAAAAAAGGCCGCCGTAGCGACAACGTTGAAGACGTGCGCGATCAACGTACCGGTGGCGGTGGAGGAATGCGCATCGGCGGCGGTAAAGGCTTGAGCCTGATGGCGGTGGTGGTGATTGTCGGGATTGGCCTGCTCACCGGTCAGGACCCTTTGCAGATTCTCGGCCAGCTCAGCGGCCAATTAACGGAGCAGTCGTCACCTCAGGTAACGCAGCAAGCAGGCCATGCGCCGCCTGCCAATGATCAGCAAGCAGACTTTGTGCGGGCGATTCTGGGCGACACCGAAGACACTTGGCGCCAGGTGTTTCAACAGTCAGGTCGCACTTATAAAGACCCGACGCTGGTGCTCTTTCGCGGCCAGGTCAGTTCGGCCTGCGGCTTTGCCACGGCGGCCAGCGGGCCTTTTTATTGCCCGGCTGACCAGAAGGTTTATCTGGACATGAGTTTCTTCCAGGAAATGGCCCAACGCTTCAAGGCCGCCGGGGATTTTGCCCAGGCGTATGTGATCGCCCATGAAGTGGGGCATCACGTGCAAACGCTGTTGGGGGTTTCGTCAAAAATGCAGATGGCCCGCCAGCAAGGCAAACGCATGGAGGGTGACGGCGGTTTATTGGTGCGTCAGGAACTGCAAGCTGACTGCCTGGCCGGGGTGTGGGCCAACCTTGCGCAAAAACGTCACGACTGGCTGGAACCCGGCGACATTGAGTCCGCTCTCAATGCCGCCACCGCCATTGGTGATGACCGTTTACAACAGCAGTCACAAGGGCGCGTAATGCCCGACTCATTCACCCATGGCACTTCTGCGCAACGCGTGAGGTGGTTCAAGACCGGTTTTGCCAACGGTGATATTAATCAGTGCGACACCTTTTCGGCAGCGAGGCTTTAAATGGCAAAACGGTTGATGGCAGTCGTCGGTCTGGTGCTCGCGTGTTCTTCGGCGATGGCCGCAGAACACGGGGTCAAAGTGTTAAGCCCCGATCAGATGAAGATCGGCGCGAGCGAGCTGAATATCGGGCTCAGTCAAAACTGGAATCAACCGTTGCCCGCTGTGCAGCGGGCGCTGATTGTGATCCATGGCCGCTTGCGCAATGCGCAAACCTATCTGGAGAGTGGCGAAAAAGCCGCGACGCAAGCCGGACAGTTATCCACAACCCTGGTGATTGCGCCGCAGTTTCTCAACGAAAGCGATGGCACCCGCCACACGTTGCCCAACGATGTGCTGCGCTGGCACGCCAATGACTGGATGGCCGGCGAGCCCGCGATCAGTCCGACCCCCTTGAGTTCGTACGCAGCCATAGACCAGATCCTGCAACGCTTGGGTGACCGCAAGTTGTTCCCCCATTTGCGTGAAGTGGTCATCGCCGGGCATTCGGGCGGTGCACAAGTGGCGCAGCGCTATGCCCTGACCACCCAGGCGGACAAAGCCCTGGAGGCCGAAGGCATCAAGGTGCGTTACGTGATTGCCAACCCGTCGTCCTACGCTTATTTCGACAAGCAGCGCCCGGTGCCTACCTTTGATCCGGCCAACTGCCCCGGTTTCAATACCTGGAAATACGGACTGAAAGACTTGCCCCCCTACGTGGCCGGGCAAAAGCACCACACGCTTGAGCAAAACTATGTGAGCCGCGACATTACCTATTTGCTCGGGGCCAAAGACACCGACCCCAACCATCCGGCGCTGGATAAAAGCTGCGAAGCCGAAGCCCAGGGCGCGTATCGCTTGATACGCGGGCACAACTACTTTGACTACCTGACCCAGCGCCATCCGCAGGGGCTCAACCAACGCTTGATTGAAGTGCCGGGGGTTGGCCACAACGGCGATGAAATGTTCACCTCGCCAGAAGGGCAAAAGGCGCTGTTCGCGAGGTAAGCTCGCTCCTACAGAGGTGGGGAGTCAATTCAGCAGTTGATGGAGTTCGGCGCAGTCTTTGGCGTGCCAGTCGGTCAGTTCGGGCCACGGGTTGTCCGGGACATTGACCAACACCGTTTTGCTCCCGGCCGCACGGCCGCATGCTAGGTCAAAGCGGTAGTCGCCCACCATCACCATGTTCGACGGCGCGACAGCCCAGGCTTGTGCCAACTGCAGCAGGCCATCGGGGTCGGGTTTGTGCGCGGCGTTCTCGCGCCCCAATACGTCCTGCGGCGCAAAGCACTGATCCAGACCAATCGCCTTGAGCGTGATGTGCGCCAGCTCTTGAGCGTTACGCGTCAGCACGCCCAGGCGGTAACCACGGGCAGCCAGGTCGCGCACCAGCTCGATTGCGCCCGGCGCTGGCGTGGAAGCCAATGCCAGTTCGCGCTCATGCTCCAGCAACCAGGCATGCTTGGCAGCCGCTTCGTCAGCGGGCAAGCCGTTGAGGTGGGTCAGGATGTCGTCTTCGGGCGGGATGCCCAATGCCTGACGAATCGCCGCAAAGTCATGCACGGCGAGGGTCAAGGTGCCGTCCATGTCGAACACCCAATGCTTGATGTCCTTGAGTGTCATGCCCAGTCCTTGCGGTGGCGTATCAGGCCTTCCTGCGTCACCGAGGCGACCAGTTTGCCCGCGCGGTTGTAGACACTGCCGCGCGAGAACCCGCGCGAGTTACCGGCCCACGGGCTGTCCATGGCGTAGAGCAGCCAGTCATCCATGCGCAGCTCGCCGTGGAACCACAACGCGTGGTCGAGACTGGCCACTTGCATGTCGCGTTGCCACACACCTTTGCCATGGGGCAGCAGCGAGGTGGTCAGCAAGCCGAAGTCCGAGGCGTAGGCCAGCAGGTATTTGTGCAGGGCCAGGTTGTCGGGCAAGGTGCCGTCGGCGCGAAACCACACGTATTTGATCGGATCGCTGACCTGGGGGTTGAACGGGTCTTCACCCACCACCGGGCGGAACTCGATGGGCTTGGCACACAGCAGTTTTTCACGCATTGATTCAGGGATCAGGTCCGCGCGCTGGCGAATCATCTCAAGCTCGGATGGCAGGTTTTCAGGCCCCACCACGTCGGGCATCGGGTTTTGATGCTCAAAGCCGTTCTCATCGTATTGAAACGACGCGCTGCTGGTGAAAATCGGTTGGCCCTTCTGGATCGCGGTTACCCGGCGGGTGCTGAAACTGCCACCGTCACGCACCCGGTCAACCTGGTACACCACCGGCAAGCTGGCATCGCCGGGGCGCAAAAAATAGCCGTGCAATGAGTGCACGTGCCGAGCGTCTTCTACGGTCTGGCTCATGGCCGACAACGATTGCCCCAGCACCTGACCGCCGAACAGCTGGCGAAAGCCCAAGTCCTGGCTGCTACCGCGAAAGAGGTTCTCTTCAATCGGTTCCAGGGTCAACAAGTTGACCAGATCATCCAATACTTGGCTCATTCAGACTCTCCTCACACAGAGCAATACCGTCGTAATCTTCGCTACGTCGGCCAACAAAAAATTTCGGCTCAGGCCTCAGCCCGTTTAACCGTGCAACGTTTCCAGCCACTGTGCCCGTGAAATGCGATACAGCACATGCGGCCTTAGTGGATGACCTTCAACCAGCTTGGGATGTTCAAAGTCGCCGTCTAGGTCACGCTGCATGCCGATGGCCTGCATGACCTTTTGCGATGGCAGGTTGGGTTCGCTGGTGAACGACACCACTTGATCCAGCGCCAGCCGATCAAAGGCGCAGCGCAACACCGCCCAGGCCGCCTCACTGGCGTAGCCCAACCCCCAATGTTCAGGCGCCAGTCGCCAGCCTATTTCAACGGCCGGGGTGAATGCAGCGGCAAAACTGACATTTAACAGCCCGGTACAGCCAATAAAGGCGCCGGTGTCTTTACGCTCCAATGCCCACATACCGTAGCCGTATTCGGCAAAGTGACCGCGAAAACGGCCAATCAGGGCTGCGCTTTCGAGGCGACTCAGGGCCGCCGGGAAGTACCGCATCACCTGCGGGTCAGCGCACAGGGCAGCGAACTCTGGCAAGTCGGTGTCACGCCAGGGGCGCAGGCGCAAACGCGGACTTTCCAGCTTTTTGATCTGCTCCATCAGGCCTCTCCAGTGGTTACCGGGCTTTGCACATGCCCAGCAGTGTACAGCGCTGTTAATATCCAGCGCTCGTTCCGACGTGAAATCCTTATGCCCGTACCGCTGATCTACCACGAAGACTACAGCCCCCAGTTCCCTGCGGAGCATCGCTTCCCGATGGACAAGTTCCGCCTGCTGCACGATCACCTGATCGACACCGGGCTGACCCGCGATGCCGATTTGCTGCGCCCCGAGCTGTGCCCTGTGGATATCCTCGCGCTGGCCCATGACCGCGCCTATATCGAGCGCTACATGGCCGGCGAACTGGCCCGTGAAGATCAACGCCGCCTGGGCTTGCCCTGGAGCGAAGCCCTGGCGCGGCGAACCATTCGCGCCGTGGGCGGCTCACTGCTGGCCGCCGAACAGGCCCTTGAACACGGGCTGGCCTGCCACTTGGCCGGAGGCACCCACCACGCCCACTACGATCACCCGGCGGGCTTTTGCATCTTCAATGACCTGGCGGTGATTAGCCATTATTTGCTGGAAAGCGGCCGGGTCAACCGCGTGCTGATCTTCGACTGTGACGTGCATCAGGGCGATGGCACGGCGCGGATTCTTGAACATACGCCGGAGGCCATTACCGTTTCCCTGCACTGTGAAAAGAATTTTCCGGCTCGCAAGGCGCAAAGCGACTGGGACATCAGCCTGCCCATGGGCATGGGCGACACCGAGTATTTGCAGGTGGTCGACGAGGCGCTCAATTACCTGTTGCCGCTTTATCAGCCGGATCTGGTGTTGTACGACGCAGGCGTGGATGTGCATAAAGACGATGCCTTGGGCTATTTGAAGCTGACCGATGAGGGCGTCGCGGCACGGGATGAAAGCGTGATGCGCCATTGTCTGGGCCGGGATATTCCGGTGGTGGGCGTGATTGGCGGCGGCTACAGCAAAGACCGCAAGGCGCTGGCGCGGCGCCACGGGATCTTGCACCACAGCGCGCAAAAGGTCTGGTTGTCATTAGGCGGTCATTAAGCTGTGAGTCTTTTACCCACAATGCCTGTGGAACTGCCTGTGGATAACCTGAGTGAAAGCCCTTGCAGGCCACGGTGCGTATGGCCTGCAGAAAGCTGTACGTTTTTCGTACAGCCCTTGCCTGTGTAGGAGCGAGCTTGCCTCGCGATCTTTAAAAAGATCAAAAGATCGCGAGGCAAGCT
>NZ_JBEOPQ010000051.1:0-42130 GCF_040310285.1 Pseudomonas sp. HY2-MNA-CIBAN-0224
GCCTAAGCCCTGTGGGATACAGGACTCAGGCTGCACAGGGCGCTAGTTAATCTGTCCAACTTTTGGGGGGCAGTTCACAAGTGTGGGAGCGGGCTTGCTCGCGATGGCCTTCAGAGCCCCCCATTGAGTCGGTCAGTACGCGTCATCGTTAACGACCATCGCGAGCAAGCCCGCTCCCACAGAGCCTGAATGGCTTAAGTGAGCGGCATTCCCACGCCAAAAATTAATTCCTCTGCAATCCGCAGAAAAGCCGTTGTGTCCGCTCGAAGACTGATGTTATGTTGATAACACAAAGAGTGATAATGACACTCACATAACACTCACCTGTCGGCGCGCGTTGATCTTTATGGAAAAAAACAATTTTTTTCAGTTGCTGGAAAACGAGTTTTCCAGCATGACGCCGACCGGCAAACGGATTGCCAGTTATTTGCTCGGCAACCCGCAACAACTCCCTTTCGAGTCCGCTGACAGCATTGCACTGCAAGCCTCAACCACCGGGATATCGGTCGGGCGGTTCTTGCGCTCGTTGGGTTATCAGAACCTCGACGACGTCAAACAGAGCTTGCGCGGTGAAGTGCCTGCCTCCTGGTTGATCACCGACCGGATTGCAGCCTTTCGCGCTGAAAGCAACGGCGGCGACGCGCTCGACCGTTCGATGCAGCGTGAAATTGAAGCGATCCAGTACGTCTATGAAGTGGCGCGCAGCGAAGCCTTTGCCCAGATCGTCAAACGCATCCACGAAGCCGATGCCGTGTTTATTATCGGCATCCAGTCCACCCGCGGGATTCTCACGGCCTTTCACAGCCACCTTGAGTACATCCGCCCCAAGGTTTACTACGTGGACGGCCTGTCCGGCATTTACGCGGAGACGTTGAACTCAGGCTTCGACAACCCCTACGCGATCATTGCCGACTTTCGCGCGTATTCCAGCGTGACCCAGACCTTCTGCCAGGCGGCCCTTGAAAACGCATTGCCGCTGGCCCTGATTACCGACCTGCAATGCCCGTGGGCCCGTGACTACGCGCTGGACCTGTTGCAGATCAAAACCGATGTGGGCCAATTTTGGGATTCCCCGGCGCCGCTGGCATGCCTGTTGAATCTCATGGTTTCAGCTGTTGCGCAGCAATATGGCGAACACCTGGACGTCCGTTTGGCCAAGAACCGTCAACTGCAAAAAGCCTTCGGCCAGTTCGAAGGTTAAGCGCAGTGCCCCAACCGATTTCACCAGGAGTGAGTGTGTGAATCAGAGCGTTACCAGTCCCAGCCCACTGATTGAGATTGAAGCCCGGCAGTTTCAGGTGCAGATCAACATGATCTACGCCACTGCCGACAATCTGGCCGGCAAAGTGATCTACCCGACAACCCGGTGCCTGCTGCATCGCGATGCCGCTACCTGCCTGCGCAAAGCCAGCGAACTGGCGCGACTGGCCGGTTACAGCCTGCTGATTTATGACGCCTACCGGCCGCCTGCTGCGCAGTTCCTGTTGTGGGAAGCCTTGCCCAACGGCGACTACGTGCGCGATCCGCATCTGGGCTCACACCACAGTCGTGGTGTCGCGGTTGACCTGACACTGGTGGACGGCGACGGCGTAGCGCTCGATATGGGCACGGGTTTCGACACCATGGAAGAACCCTCGCACCAGTTCTACCCACACTTGCCCGTGCAGGTGCAACGCAATCGCTTGCTGCTGTTGGGGGTAATGCTCGGAGCCGGCTTCCAGCCGATCGCCAGTGAATGGTGGCATTACGAATTACCCAACGCCGACGACTACCCGTTGATCCACGAGTAACACCTGTTTGAGCCGTAAAGGTCGATGAAACCAAAGAGTTTCAGGGCCAACGCACTGCCCAAAAAGAACAACAAAAACGCTGTAAACATGCTTCAACTGCTACTGCCCGGTTATAGATTCCAAAAAAAAACCTGACCCACTTCCAGACATCGAATGTTGAAGGAAACCGGCAATGACCGTCATGAACCCCGTGAACCGCCACATCCCTCCCCGTGCCCGCAGATTGGCGCTGAGTTTTTTGTGTGCCGCCTTGAGCCTCGGCGCCTGGCAGGCTGCTACCGCCGCCGTGGCACAGGACACGCTGATTATCGGCAAACCCGCCGACCCGCAAACCCTCGACCCCGCCGTGACGTTTGATAACAACGACTGGACCATTACCTACCCGTCCTATCAACGTTTGGTGGGCTACAAGACCGACGGTGACAAGAGCAGCACCGAAGTCGAGGGCGACCTGGCCGAAAGCTGGACCGTGTCCCCCGACAACCTGGTATGGGAATTCAAGCTCAAGCCGGGCAACAAGTTCGATGACGGCAGCGCCGTAGACGCCGCAGCAGTGAAATTCTCGTTCGACCGTTTGATGACCCTCAAGCAAGGGCCGTCCGGTGCATTCCCGGAAGACATGGTGGTCACTGTGGTTGACCCGCAGACCATCCGTTTCACCCTGAAAACACCTTTTGCGCCGTTCCTCTACACCCTGGCCCACAACGGTGCTTCGGTGATCAATCCGCTGGTGGCGAACAAAGGCGCAGACATCAACGCCTGGCTGTCCAGCCACACCGCAGGTTCGGGCCCTTATCGTCTGGCCAACTGGCAAAAAGGCCAGTCGCTGACCCTGGAGCCAAACCCGCACTACGCCGGCCCCGCACCTGCGTTGAAAACCGTGGTGTTGAAAATCATCGCCGAGCCTTCGGTACGTCGCTTGCAACTGGAACGTGGCGACCTCGACATTATTGAAGACATGCCCGAAGACCAGTTGGGGGCGCTGGCCAGCAAGCCAGGCATTGCGGTCAAAGAGTACCCGTCCCTGCGGGTGACTTACCTGTACCTCAACAACAAGAAAGGCCCGTTGACCAACGTTGACGCCCGCCGTGCGATCACCGAAGCGGTGGACTACAAAGGCATCGTCAGCGGCATTCTCAAGGACAAGGCCGAACTGCTGAACGGGCCGATCCCCAAAGGCATGTGGGCGTATGACAGTTCGCTGCCAAACATGAAGCAGGACATGACGGCAGCAGCCGACAGCCTGGCCAAAGTGCCGAAAAAGATCACCAACCTGAGTTACATGTACTCGGACAAAGACGCCAACTGGGAACCGATTGGCCTGACCTTGCAAGCGGCCCTGGTCCCGCTGGGCATTAACCTCAAGATGGAAAAAACCGCCAACGCCACCCTGCGCGAACGGGTTGGCCAGGCCGACTATGATATCGCCGTCGGCACCTGGAGCCCTGACTTCGCCGACCCGTACATGTTCATGAACTTCTGGTTCGACTCCAAAATGCAGGGCTTGCAAGGCAACCGCTCGTTCTACAGCAACCCGCAGGTCGACACGCTGATTCGTGAAGCGGCCACCACCAGCGATCAGGCCAAGCGCGTCGAGTTGTATCAGGACGCGCAAAAGCTGGCGCTCAACGACAGTGCTTACGTGTACCTCTACCAAAAGAGCTACACCTTGCCGATGCGTGATTCGGTCAAAGGCTATGTGTTCAACCCCATGCTCGAACAGGTGTTCAACCTGGGCAGCATGAGCAAGTGAACCGGCGCTTTCGTGCACGCTGCTAAAGGCGTGCACGGTTTTCTGATATCTGTCGTTTGAGTAACAGAGGTGCCTTATGGCCTTCCTGACGTTGTTGCGCAAGCGCCTGCTTGGCCTGTTGCTGGTCGTGTTCGGTGTTTCGCTGATTACTTTTGCCATTTCCCACCTGATCCCTGGCGACCCCGCCCGACTGATTGCCGGTGACCGTGCCAGCGATGAGCTGGTGGCCGGCATCCGCCATCAACTGGGGCTGGATTTGCCGTTGTACCAACAATATGGCCGTTACTTGCTGGACCTGGTGCAGGGCGACCTCGGCACGTCGATCCGCACCAATCGCCCGGTGCTCGAAGACCTACAGGCGTTCTTCCCGGCGACCCTGGAACTGGCGGTGGTCGCGTTGTTCCTGGCGATTGTGGTGGGCGTACCGCTGGGTGTGTTGTCGGCCGTCTATCACAACCGCGCCATCGACCAGATTGCACGGACCCTGGCGGTCACCGGGATTTCAACCCCGGCTTTCTGGCTGGGGCTGGGCGCCATCGTGCTGTTTTATGGCCACCTGGGCTGGCTGCCCGGTGGCGGGCGTCTGTCCGAAGGGCTTGCCCCGCCAACCACGATCACCGGGTTCTACCTGATTGACGCCCTGCTGGCCGGAAACTTCAGCCTGTTTATGGACGCGCTCAAACACCTCATCCTGCCCGCCGCCACACTGGGTTTCGTGACCCTGGGAGTGATCGCCCGGCAAATTCGCTCCGCCATGCTCGACCAGCTCGGCGAGGACTATATCCGCACGGCCCGCGCCTATGGCCTGTCGCGCTGGACCGTGATCCTGCGCCACGCCCTGCCCAATGCGTTGATCCCTTCGGTGACGGTGCTCGGCCTGACCCTGGGCGACTTGCTTTACGGCGCAGTGCTGACCGAGACCGTCTTCGCCTGGCCCGGCATGGGCGCCTACGTCGTCAAGTCGATCCAGTCGCTGGATTTCCCGGCGGTGATGGGTTTCGCCATTTTGGTGTCGTTTATCTATGTGTTGCTGAACATGGCCATCGATCTTCTGTATCGCGTGATCGACCCGCGTATCGGCGAGGTGAATTGAAATGTCCGTTCCTCTGACTTCCACCGCCCCCACCCCGCGCTGGCGCGAGCAAACCGCCTACTTGATCCATCAGATCCGCCGCAGTCCGCTGACCATGGCCGGTTTGGCCATCACCCTGATGGTGGTGCTGTGCATGATCTTCGCGCCATGGCTGGCCAGCCATGACCCTAACGCCCTGAACCTCTCGGCGCGTTTGGCCGCGCCGTCTGCCGAGCACTGGTTCGGAACCGATGAAGTAGGCCGTGACCTGTTCAGCCGGGTACTGTTCGGCAGCCGTCAATCGGTCGGCGTCGGTTTGTTCGTGGCCTTTTCCGCGTGTTTTATCGGCGGGCTGCTGGGCTGTTTTTCCGGGGTGATTGGCGGGCGTTTCGACGCCGTGACCATGCGCATGATGGACATCATGCTGTCGGTTCCATCACTGGTGCTGATCATGGCCCTGGCGGCCGCTCTGGGTGCCAGCCTGTTCAATGCCATGTTGGCAATTACTCTGGTGCGGATCCCTTCTTATGTGCGATTGGCCCGCGGCCAGTCTTTGAGCATTCGCCAGATGGGCTACGTCAAGGCCGCCGAAACCTTCGGTGCCGAGCGCTGGCACATGGTCCACTGGCACGTTGCGCGCAACGCCATGCCGCCTCTGCTGGTGCAACTGAGCCTGGACATCGGCAGCGCCATTCTCATGGCCTCGGCCCTGGGCTTTATCGGCCTGGGTGCGCAACAGCCTACCGCTGAGTGGGGGGCAATGGTCGCCACCGGGCGCAATTACATTCTGGATAACTGGTGGTACTCCACCTTCCCGGGGCTGGCCATTCTGATTACGGCGACGGGCTTCAATTTGTTGGGCGATGGCGTACGCGATCTGCTCGATCCACGCCAGCAGGGGAAATAAGCATGTCTACTTGCAATCCAGTGTTGGCCATCGACAACTTGAGCCTTGAGTTCCCGGCCTACAAGAGCAGCGTCAAGGCCCTCAATGGCGTGTCTTTGCACGTCAACCCCGGCGAAATTGTGGGCGTGGTCGGCGAGTCCGGGTCGGGTAAATCCGTCACCGCGATGCTCAGCATGCGCTTGCTGCCCGAGCGCAGTTACCGGATCACCTCCGGCAGCCTGAGCATGCTCAATCGCGACATGCTCAACACCCCTGAAAAAGAGCTTTTGAAGATTCGCGGCCGTGATGCGGCGATGATCTTCCAGGAGCCGATGACCGCACTCAACCCGACGCGGCGGATCGGTCGGCAAATGCTCGATGTGATCATCCATCACCAAAAAATCAGCACACAACAGGCCCGGGCCAAGGCCATCGAGCTGTTGCGCGACATGCACATCGCCAGCCCCGAGCAGGTTCTGGACAGCTACCCGTTCGAACTGTCGGGCGGCATGCGCCAGCGGGTCATGATTGCCCTGGCGTTCTCGTGTGAGCCGCAGTTGCTGATCGCCGACGAACCCACCACCGCACTCGACGTCACGGTGCAACGCCAGGTACTGCTATTACTGCAAGAAAAGGCCCGGCAAAAAGGGACTGCCATTCTGTTGATCACCCACGACATGGCCCTGGTGTCGCAGTTCTGTGACCGGGTGTACGTGATGTACACCGGCGCGGTGGTTGAGCAAGGGCTGACCGCGGATGTAATGCGCAATCCGCGCCATCCCTACACCCAAGGGTTGCTCAGCGGCTTGCCGGAAATGGTCGAGCCGGGGCAGCCCTTGATGACCATTCCCGGGCAAGTGCCGAATCTCTCGCGCCTGCCCGTCGGCTGCACGTTCGCTGAGCGCTGCCAGCATGCGTTGCCAAAGTGCAGCGAGCGGCCGGTGTTGACCGCCATCAACCACGATGAACAACGTAAAAGCGCTTGCTGGCTACCGCATAAGGAGCTTTCGTGATGAACAGTGCAGTGTCTGAATCGGTGGCCGTGGTGCCTCACGAGATCCTTGAATTGACCGACGTGCGCGTGCGCTTCCCCGTCAGCAATGACTGGCTGGGTCGGCCCCGCGGCTATGCCCATGCCCTCAATGGCATCGACCTTCAGGTCAGGGCCGGGGAAACCCTGGGCATCGTCGGAGAGTCCGGCTGTGGCAAAAGTACCCTGGCGCAAGTGCTGATGGGCCTGGTTGCCCCCAGCAGTGGCGCGTTGAGCTGGGCCAACGGCAAAAAAGGCCAGGGCAGCAGCAATGTGCAAATTGTCTTTCAGGACCCGCAATCATCACTGAACCCGAGGTTGCCGATCTGGCGCATCATCACCGAGCCGCTCTATGCGCGCGGCATGCGCTCACGCGAACAGATGCGCGGCATTGCCTCGAAAGTGGCAGCCCAGGTCGGTATCCGTCCGGAGTACCTGGACCGTTTTGCCCACCAGTTCTCCGGCGGCCAGCGCCAGCGGATCGCTATTGCCAGAGCCTTGTCGTCGGACCCGGACATCATCGTGCTCGACGAGCCCACCTCCGCGCTGGACATCTCGGTGCAGGCGCAGATCCTCAACCTGCTGGCCGAATTGCAACGGGCGCGCAATCTGACCTACATCCTGATTTCCCATAACGTGTCGGTGGTGCGGCACATGTCTGACCGTGTGGCCGTGATGTACTTGGGGCAAATCGTCGAGCTGGGCAGCGCGGCGCAAGTTCTTGACCAGCCGCGCCACCCGTACACCCGCCTGCTCTTCGAAGCCGTTCCCCGCCTGGGCGTGCCATTGCGGGCCGAACAGGTGGCAGCGCCCACCGAATTGCCAGGCAACCGAAACCTTCCCCAGGGGTGTTTCTTCCGCGAACGCTGCAGCCTGAGCACCGATGGCTGCCAACAGCCGCAAGCGCTTGAGACGGGGGTTCGGTGTCATGTGCAACAGTAAATAAAGCGCTGTAGCCAGCGTGCTCACGGTCTTTTGATCGGGTGTTTTGAAGATCAAAAGATCGCGAGACAAGCTCGCTCCTACAGGCGAGGTGTAAGGTTTATTAGCTGTGCAGTGCCCGCTCGTAGGCGGCCAGCACGGCTTCGTGCATGGCTTCTGACATGGTCGGGTGCGGCAGGATGCTGTCGATCAGTTCCGCTTCGGTGGTCTCAAGCCCGCGGGCGATGACGTAGCCCTGGATCATTTCGGTGACTTCTTCACCAACCATGTGTGCGCCCAACAGTTCGCCGCTGTCGGCGTCAAAGATGACTTTGACGAAACCTTCGGTGGCGCCCATGGCGATGGCCTTGCCGTTGGCCACGAAGGGGAATTTACCGACGTTAAGCGCTTTGCCTGTCGCGCGTGCCTGGGCTTCGGTGTAGCCGACACTGGCCACTTGCGGGTGGCTGTAGGTGCACGCGGGGACGCTGAGCGGGTTCAACGGATGCGGGGTTTGCCCGACGATTTTCTCTACGCAGATCACCGCTTCGTGGCTGGCTTTGTGCGCCAGCCACGGCGCCCCGGCAAGGTCGCCAATGGCGTACACGCCCGGTTCGTCGGTGCGACAGTAGTCATCGACCTGCACATGGCTGCGCTCGACCTTGACCCGAGTCCCTTCGAGCCCAAGGTCTTCAACGTTGCCCACAATCCCGGCCGCCACCAGCACCACATCGGCCTGTAACGTCTCCTGGCGCTTGCCTTGCAGTTGCACCTGGACGCTGCCCTGCTGGACACGGCTGCTTTTGACTGCACAACCGGTGTACAAGTTGATGCCTTCGCGGGTCAGCGACTGGGCCACGTGGGCGCTGATGTCCTGGTCTTCGACCGGCAGGATGCGCTCGGCCATCTCCACCACGCTGACGTGGGCACCCAGGGCGTGGTAGAAGCTGGCGAACTCGATGCCGATGGCGCCGCCACCGATGATCACCAAACGCTTGGGTATGCTTTTTGGCACCAGCGCTTCGCGGTAGGTCCAGAAGTGTTGGCCGTCTGGCTCCATGCCCGGCTGCACGCGGGCCCGTGCGCCGGTGGCAAGAATGATGTGCGCCGCACTCAGCTGTTGTTCGCCCTGCTCGCCGGTCACGCTCAGCCGCTGCGGGCCATTAAGCCGCCCATGGCCGTTGAAGACCTGGATACGGTGTTTTTTCATCAGCCCGCTGACGCCGCGCTGCAACTGCGCCGCCACGTCGCGGGAGCGTTTGACGATGGCCTCCAGGTCCGGTTTGGCCTGGCCCACGTCAATGCCAAAGCCTTTGGCATTGCGGATCAGGCGCAAGACGTCGGCGCTGCGCAACAAGGCTTTGGTGGGAATGCAGCCCCAGTTCAGGCAGATCCCGCCCAAGTGGGCCTTTTCGACCAGCGCCGTGCGCAGGCCCAACTGGCTGGCACGGATCGCCGCGACGTAACCGCCGGGGCCGCCGCCCACCACGATCACGTCAAAAGTGTTATCGCTCATGGGGACTCCCTCAAATCAGCATGCCCAGCGGGTTTTCCATCAGGCCCTTGAACACGGCCAGCCATTGCGCCGCCAGCGCGCCATCCACGGCGCGGTGGTCCACCGACAAGGTGCAACGCATGACCGCGCCGGCTTTCAGCTCGCCGTCTTCAACCACCGGCTTCTGCTGGGTCGCGCCCACGGCCAGAATCGCTGCGTGAGGCGGGTTGATAATGGCGCTGAATTGCTCGACACCGAACATGCCCAGGTTGCTGATGGTAAAGCTGCCGCCCTGATATTCCTCGGGCCGCAGGCGTCCGTCACGGGCACGCGCGGCCAGTTCTACGACATCGGCGCTGATCTGCGACAAGGCTTTACCGCCCGCGTTGCGCACCACCGGGGTAATCAGCCCGGTGTCAGTGGACACCGCCACGCACACATCGGCCTCGTGGTACTGGCGCAACGCAGTGTCGGTCCAGGTCACGTTCATGGCCGGTACCTGGCGCAGGGCCACGGCCACGGCCTTGACGATAAAGTCGTTGATCGAGATTTTGCGCGGCGCGCTCTGGTTGACTTGCTCACGCAAGGCCAGCAAGCGCTCCATGCGAATCTCGACGTCCAGGTAAAAATGCGGGATCGTGGCCTTGCTCTCTACCAAGCGCCGGGCAATGGTTTTACGCATGCCGCTGTGGGGGATTTCATCAAAGCTCGGGCCGCTGACCGCTGCTGCAATCACCGGTGCAGGCGCTACGGGGGCGGCGCTGGCGGCTTCGACGTCGCGCTTGACGATGCGGCCGTTGGGGCCGTTGCCTTTAAGGCTCGCCAGGTCCAGCCCTTTGGCCGCCGCCAGACGGCGCGCCAAGGGGCTGGCAAAGACCCGACCCGTTTGCGCGGGCTGCGCAGCGACAGGCGCAGGTACGACAGGCGCCTCATCGGCTACCGGCGCGGGTGCAGCCTGTTGCGCGCCCGCCTTGGCCAGCAACGCAGCAATGTCGACGTTGCTTTCACCTTTGGCAAACAACACACCGATAGGCGAGCCGACTTCCACTTCGCGGCCCGCCTCGACGAGGATTTTACCCAGCACGCCCTCTTCTTCAGCGGCCAGTTCTACCAGGGCTTTTTCAGTTTCGATCTCGGCAATGCAATCGCCCACGGCAATTGTTTCACCTTCTTTGATGGCCCAATTCTGGATGGCGGCGTGGGTCGCGTTGGCCGACACCTCGGGCATGTGCAAGAGCTTGGCCATCAGGCACTCCGGTGGTTGAAAAGGTCAGGACGGTAGGCGGCGATGTCGGCGTATTCGACCAACTCCAGCACGTTGCCTTCCGGATCGCGGCAAAACAGCGCTTTCACCTCGGGACGCAGCTGGATCGCCTCGTCACCGGCGAAAAAGCTCGCACCGGCGCGCTTCAGGTCGGCGACCAGGCTGGCGATGTCTTCGACGATAAAGGTCAGGTAACTGGCGTTCTGGCGGTCGAGGATCAACCCGTCGACATGCCGGGTGGGCGTGCGCTCCGGGGCAAGCAATTTGATCCGCTCGCCGTAAGGCGTCTGCAAGCGCACCACGCTGTAACCGCCTTCGCTCAGCCCCACGCGTTGCGCGGCGGCGGCGGGCATTTGCACCTGGGCGACAAAGGTAAAGCCCAGCACGTCCTGATAAAACCGGCTGAGGGCCGGCAGGTCGACGCAGCAGATACCGACTTCCATTGGAACCAGCATGTTGACGCTCATGGACGTGCTCCTTTTTCGCGGATGACCTGTTGCAGGCCTTCAACCACTTCTTCGGTGCGGGCACTGGCGGCACGCTCCAGAACTTTGGAAATACTCGGCGAACCTTCACCGCCGGTAACCCGCTGAATCGGCTGGTCGAGCCAGTCGAAGCAACGGCGTTGCAGTTCGTCTGCCAGCCAGCCGCCGTAGGACGTGCCACGGGCGCCCTGCTCGACAATCAGCACGTTGTTGGTCTTACGGATACTCGCCTCTACCGTGGCCCAGTCAAAACTGGCGCGATCAAGAAAGCGCAGGTCGATGACCTCGGCGTCTATGCCGGTCTGCTCGACGGCTTCCAGGGAATGCCCGACCATGCTCAGGTAGGTCAGGATGGTCAGCTCGCGGCCTTCGCGGCGAATGGCGGCGGTGCCAAACGGGATCTGGTAGTCCAGGTCGTCAGTCGGCACTTCACCGGTCTGGCTGTACAAGTCGACATGTTCGATCACCAGCACCGGGTCTTTGCAGGCCAGCGCGGTGTTCATCAGGCCGATGTAGTCAAACGGCGTCGACGCGGCGACGATGCGCCAGCCGGGGCTGGTCACGTAAATGCCCGCCGGGTCCATGGAGTGCTGCGAGCCGTAGCCGGTGCCCATGGCGATTTTAGTGCGCAGTACCAAGGGGACGTCGCTTTGCCCGCCGAACATGTGCCGGGCCTTGCCGATCTGGTTGAACACCTGGTCGGCGGCCACCCACATAAAGTCCGGGTACATGAACTCCACCACCGGCTTGAAACGGCCATCGAGGGCCATCCCGCCGCCAAGGCCGCAGAAGGCGTTTTCGCTGATGGGCGTGCCGAGAATCCGCTCCGGGAAACGATCTTTCAAGCCACGGGTGGCGCCGTTGGTGCCGCCCTTGAGGCGATGCACGTCTTCGCCCATGACCACGATGCTGTCGTCGGTTTCCATGCGCCGGTTCATCACATCGGCAATCGCGTCGATGAATTTGCGTTTTTCCAGGGCGCCGCTGTAGCTCGCTTGCTCGCAGGTGCGGGCATCGGCCAGCTCGCTGAGGTCGCCACGAATGCCCACGTCACGAAAGTCCGCTGCCGGCCACAGCTCGGGGCGAATCCGCCGTTTGCCCGGCTTGCCGGACGGGTCCGCTTCAAGCAATTGCGCCGCGGCTTCAGCCATGGCCGCCTTGATGGTTTCACGCAGCGCGGTCAGACCGGCATCGTCGATCAGCGCGCGTTTTTTCATTTCAGTGGCCAGACGGTCCAGCGGGTCGCGGGCACGCCAGTGTTGTTCTTCTTCTTTAGTACGATAACCGAAGGCGCTACCGGGGAACGGACCATTCTGGTGGAAGAAACGGTACACGTCGGCTTCGATCACGGTCGGGCCATTGCCGGCACGCATGTGCGCCAGCGCTTGTTGCATGGCCAGGTACACCGCCAGCGGGTCCATGCCGTCGACTTTCCAGCTCGGGATGTTAAAGCCCAGGCCGCGGGCCGAAAGGCGCGGTTCGGCGGTGGCTTCGTCTACCGTGGTCGACACGGCATAGAGGTTGTTCTCGATAAAGAAGCACAGCGGCAACTTCCAGGCCGCCGCCAGGTTCATGGTTTCCAGCACCGAACCGATGTTGACCGCGCCGTCTCCAAAATAGGTGACCGCCACGGTGTCGGTCTGCGCATGCCGGTGGGCCCAAGCCGCGCCCGCCGCCAACGGTACACCGCCGCCAACGATCGCGTTGGTGCCCAAGGCGCCCGCCTCGGCCCATTGCAAGTGCATGGAGCCTCCCCGGCCTTTGCAGAAGCCTTGGGCCAGGCCGAGGATTTCTGCCAGGGTGCGTTGCAGCAAATTCTGGATCGACGGGTTGACCGGCGCTTTCGGGTCAATGCCCTCGGGCATCAGGTACACCAGCGCCTTGGCAAGAAACTGGTGGTGGCCACGGTGTGAACCATTGACTTCATCTGCTGCGCCCAGCGGCACGATCGAACCGACCGCGCCGCCTTCCTGGCCGATGCTGGAGTGTGCCGGACCGTGCACCAGGCCTTCTCCAGCCAGTTCCAGTACGGTTTCTTCAAAGGCCCGGATCAGGTGCAACTGGCTGAGCATGGTGCCCAGCAGCGCGGGGTCGGCCTGCTTCCAGTCGGCGTCGGTGGTACTCAGCTCGACCCACGGCGATGCCGGCGACAAGGCAACACTATTCGGCATGTTTACTTCTCCACAAAGAACTCAAAGCGACCGGCCCCTGCGGGCCGGCACAACGAAGGAAAGCTAGAAACCGTTAGCGGTCCAGCCGCCGTCCGAGACGTAGATTTGCCCGGTAATGAAGGTCGCGCTGCCAGAGGCCAGAAACAGCGCCAGCTCGGCCATTTCGCCCGGTTCACCCAGGCGGTGCAGCGGCGTGCGCTTGCTCAGTGCGTCAACGTCCAGACGGCCGGCGCGTTGCAGCTCATCGACCAGCGGAGTGCGGGTGTAACCAGGCCCGATGGCGTTGACGCGGATACCGTGGCGCGCCCACTCGACGGCCAGGCATTTGGTCATGGACACCACCGCCGCCTTGGTCGAGCAGTACGCAGTGCGCTCTGCGGAGTGCGACACGCCCCACATCGACGAGGTGTTGATGATCACGCCCGCCTGCTGCTCGATCATGTGCCGGGCAGCCGCCTGGGCGCAGATGAACACGCTGCTGAAGTTGATCTCTACGGCCCGGCGCCATTCGGCCGGGGTGATGTCGAGGGACGGTTTGTTGATGGAAACACCGGCGTTGTTGAGCAGCACGTCAATGCGCCCGAAGCACGCCTTGGCGTGAGCAAAGGCTGCGTCAATGGCGTCTTCGTCAGTTACCGACGCCTCGAAGCATTCAACCCGGGACTCAGGGAATTCTTGCTGGAGCTCGCCCTTGGCATCGGCCATGGCCTGAGCGTTGATATCGATCAGCAGCAAATGTGCGCCGTTGCGCGCAAAGCCTTTGGCGAGGGCCAGACCAATGCCGCTGCCGCCGCCGGTGACCACCACCACTTTGTCCTGGATGCCGGCATAGGCACTGTGCTGGAAAACAGGTGCAGAGCTATCTGAATGGGACATGAGGTTCTCACTTATTTTTATAGCTGGTCATACATTTGAATTAACTTGTCAGACCAGTGACGAAAAACTAACCCGCAGTAAGGGCTCTGTCAAAGGAAATTGTTACCGGATCAGTCAACTTGCCGATCAAAACAGCGCGAGGCTGTAGCTGACGATCAGGCGGTTATCGTCCACTGACGGGCCGAAACTGGAGCGCACCATGGCGTTTCTCCAGCGCAGGCCAAGGTTTTTCAGGGGGCCGCTCTGGATCACGTACGACACGTCAAAGTCGCGCTCCCATTCCTTGCCGGTGTTGCTGCCCGCCACCAGCACATTGTCGCCACTGACGTAACGCACAAAGGTGGTCAGCCCCGGGATGCCCATGGCGACAAAATTGTAGTCGTAACGCAGTTGCCAGGCTTTTTCCTGGGCGGAGGCGAAATTGCGCACCTGGATATCGCTGGGCAGCACAGTGGTGGTCGGGCTGAGCCAGATGGTCCCGTCGTCGCCATACATGCGCTGCCAGGCAGCCATCACCGTGTGCCCGCCGTGGGCGGCGCTGAGGGTGGTGAAGAACGAGCGGTTGTCGATTTTGCCGGCCTTGGCATCGCCCTGCTCTTCTGAGTCGAGCAAGCCGATAGTGGTGCCAAGGGTCCAGTCGCCCACGGGTTGTTTGTGGGTGAACTGGATAAAGCGCTGCCGGTATATGTCCTCCAGCTCAGCGCCCCACAGGCCAACCATGGTGCGCTCCTGGTTGAAGCGGTATTCACCGCCCAAATAGTTGTAACGGTCAGAGGTGGCGAAGGCGCGGCCGTCGATAAACATGTCTTCGCGGTTGCTGGAATTACGCTGGGTGAAGGAGCGCATCTGCCCGGCATTCAGGGTCAGGCCGGTGATTTCTTTGGAGGTCAGCATCGCCCCCTGAAACGTCTGCGGCAGCAGGCGCGCGTCGTTGTATTGGAGGATCGGCAGGCTGGGCAGCAATTCACCGACTTTCAGTTCGGTCTTCGACATCTTTAATTTCAGCGCCGCGCCCAGGCTGGAAAAGTCATCCGCCGAGCCTTTGCCGTCGGCAGGCAGCAACAGCGTGCCCGCACGCCCACCACCACTGTCGAGCTTGACCCCGAGGCGGCCGATCAGGTCTACGCCTACCCCCACAAACCCTTGGGTGTAGCCAGACTGCGCATTGAGCAGAAAGCCCTGCGCCCATTCCTCGCTCTTGGCCTGGCTGGCGTTGCTGTCACGAAAGTCGCGATTGAAGTAGAAGTTGCGCATCAGCACGTTGGCCGTGGCGTCCTCGATAAAGCCATGCTCCTGCGCCAGAACCAGGCCCGGCAAGGCGCTCAGCAACAGCAGGGGTTGTGTGGCGATGTATTTATTCAGGTTCATTTTTATTGTTTTTCCTGTTGGATTTAAGACGCAGAAACCCCTGGCGAACGCGTGTTTCGCCATACCGTCGGGGGGAATTGGCAGGCGAACCTGCCGGGTTGAATGTTGCGGCTGGTGCTTTAGACCGCCAGCCACTCCTTCATCAAATCGGGATCGTCGGTCAGCGCTTGCGGCGTGCCTTCAAAAACAATCTGCCCGTGGCCCATCACGCAGACCCGCGAAGACACCTTCAGGGCGATGGTCAGCTTTTGCTCCACCAGCAGGATCGACACCCCGCGGTGGTGGATGTCGCGAATGGCCTCGGCCACCACCGCCACGATTTTCGGCGCCAGGCCCTCGGTGGGCTCATCGATCAGCAGCACTTTCGGGCAACCCAGCAGCGAGCGGCACAAGGTAAGCATTTGCTGCTCGCCGCCCGAGAGGTTGCCCGCGCCGGTGTTGCGACGCTCCCGCAGCCTCGGGAAAAACTCGAACATCTGCTCGACCGTCCATGCCGTGGCGCCCGGCGTCGGCTCTTGCTGGCCCATGCGCAGGTTTTCTTCGACGCTGAGGTTGGCAAACACTTCGCGCTCTTCCGGGACAAAACCGACCCCGGCCCGACTGACCCGGTACGGCCTGAGCCCGGTCAATTCACGGCCTGCCAGCTGGATGCTGCCCGCGCTGGCAGGCACCAGGCCCATCACCGCTTTCATGGTGGTGGAGCGCCCGGCGCCATTGCGCCCCAGCAAGCTGACCACTTCGTTGTGGCCGATGTTGAGGTTGACCCCGTGCAGCACGTGGCTCTTGCCGTAATGCACATGCAGGTCGCTGATCGACAGCAGGTTTTGCGGGGTCGCACTCATGCGCATTGCTCCTCACCCAGATAGGCTTCCTGTACCCGGCGATCTGCACGGATTTCATCCGGCGTACCGGTGGCGATGACCTGGCCATACACCAGCACGCTGATGCGGTCGCACAGCGAAAACACCACGTCCATGTCGTGCTCGACAATCAGCAAAGATCGGCCTTGGGTCACCTCACGAATCAACTGCAAGGCGTAGTCGGTTTCTTCGTGAGACATGCCCGCCATGGGCTCGTCGAGCAGGATCACCCGCGGGTCACTGGCCAGGGTCATGCCGATTTCCAGTGCACGCTGCTCGGAGTAAGACAACTCCGCCGCGCACACGCTTTGTTTGTCTTGCAGGCGCACTTGCTCCAGCAGCTTTTCGGTCTGCTCGCGCACCTCGGGGTAACGCTGGACTGAACGCCAGAAGTGGTACTGCATGTGGTGCTTGCGCATGACGGCAATGCGCAGGTTTTCGAACACCGTCAGCCCCGGAAAAATGTTGGTGATCTGAAACGAGCGCGACAGCCCCAAATGGTTGATGTGCTCCGGCGAGCGCCCCTGAATCGGCGTATCGCCCAGCACGATCTTGCCGCTGGTGGGCTGCAACTGCCCGGAGATCAAGTGGAACAACGTCGACTTGCCCGCACCGTTGGGACCAATCACCGCATGCCGTTCGCCGTCGCGCAGTTCAAGCTCTGCGCCGCGAATGATGTGGGCCTCGCCAAAGGATTTGTGCACGTCGTGTAACTGCAGAATTGCGCGGCTCATGGGGCATCTCCTTCGGCTTGCAGCGTGAGTGCGGCAGGTTTGGACCCGCGTTCATCGTCCAGCAGGCGCAGCCATTGGCGCCGGGCCAGTTTGAGCATCAACAGCCCGGCCAGGCCCAGCAGTAGCGGCATGGCCCAGGTCAGTGGCGAACCGGGCAACCAGTCGCGGCCAAACAGGCTGATGGCGGGCCACGGCTGACCGGCAATCAGCAGCGCCTGGTAATCCTGGCTGAACACCCGTTGCAAGGTTTCGATGGCAAACACCACGGCCAGGCTCACCAGCGCAGCCGTCAGCAACGCCGTCACGGCGGCGGGGATCACTGCCAGCCAGCCGTTGCGCCGGATCTGCGCACTCCAGGCCAGCACCAGCCCGGCCAGACCGCTGGGCATAAACATCATCACCAGCACGAACAACAGCCCCTGATACAGCAACCAGGATTGGGTGAGGTCGGAGGCGGCGTTGCCAAAAAAGGTCATCAAGGCCGCGCCCAAAACCGGCCCGAGAAACACGTTGACCCCACCGATATAGGTGTTGAGGACCACCTCGGCGGAATAGTGCATATCAAACAGCACGTAGTTGGCCGACTCCAGATTCAGGGCCTGCAAGCCACCGGCGATCCCGGAAAACATCGCTGACAGGGCAAACACCAGCGCCCGCAAACGGTGCACGTTGTAGCCGAGAAATTGCAGCCGGTGACCGTTCTCGCGCAGGGCGAAAGTCAGGCGGCCCATGGGCGTCAGGGTGAAGGCGTAGAGCAAGGCAATCGACATCACCACCCACACCAGGGTCAGGTAATAGACTTGGGTCGCATCGCCAAAATCCAGGCCCCACGCCGGGCTGCGCATGGACGAAATACCCGCTTCACCGCCAAACAGCGCGCTCAGGTGCGGAGCCAGCGAGTGCAGCAACTCGGCCAGCGCCAGAGTGATCATCGAGAAGTACACACCAGCGCGTTTGGTCGCGAACCAGCCCGCGCACACCCCGCAGATAAAACCACCCAGGGCGCCGATCAGCGGCAGCAAAGGCGTTGGCAGCAGGCCATGACCATTGAGTGCATTCATCGCATGCAGCGTGGCAAACGAGCCGACGCCAAAGTACGCCGCGTGGCCAAACGAAAGCATGCCGCCCTGCCCGCACAGCAGGTTAAAGGCACAGGCAAACAAGGCCGCGATCAACATTTGAATGGCCGCGTTGACCATCGACACCGGTACAACAGCGGGCACCACGACGAGGGCCAGCAGCAAGACCAGCAGGAGGATTTTTGTGAGTTTCATGATCTACCCCTTCTCGCCCATTAACCCGGACGGCCGGATCAACAAAATCAGCAGCATCAGCGCAAATGGAATGGTGGCCGCAACGCTGGACACTTTGAGGGTCATCAAACCGCCCATTTGCTGCGCCCATTCACCGGCACCAAACAGGCCGAACACCGACGCCAGGCTGAGGTCCACGCCCACGGCGAAAGATGAGATCAGGCCGATCAACAGCGAGGCGACCATCGCCCCGGCCATTGAGCCCAAACCGCCGACCACCACCACGACAAACACAATCACCCCAAGCTCCAGCGCCATGTTCGGGTTGGTGGTGTAGAAGGCGCCCGCCAGCGCACCGGCCAGCCCGGCAAGGGCCGCGCCAATGCCGAACACCGCCATGAACACCAGCGGCACGTTATGCCCCAGGGCCTCGGCCATTTGCGGGCGATGGATTGCTGCGCGCACCACGATGCCGACCCGGGTGCGGGTCAGCAGCAGATAGATGAGGGCAAATACCAGCAGCGAGACAATGCCCATCAGCAGCCGGTAGAACGGATAGTCAGTGCTGAACACCTGGAACGCGGCGAAGTTGAGGAACTCCGGCACCCGGTATTCCACCGAGAAGTTGCCGTAGAACAACTTGATCAGCTCAACAATGATGAACGTCAGGCCAAAGGTCAGCAGCAGTTCGTGAGCGTGCCCGTACTTGTGCACGCGACGCAGGAAGAAGCGCTCGACAATCACCCCGATCAGCCCCACCAGCACGGTCGAAAGCAGCACCGCGCCGACAAAGCCGACGTATTTTTGCAGGGTGTAGGCCAGGTAGGCGCCCACCATATAAAAGGAGGCATGGGCGAAATTGAGCACGCCCATCATGCCAAAGATCAGCGTCAGGCCAGCTGAAACCATGAACAGCAGCAGGCCGTAGATCACGCCGTTAAGCAGTGAAACTGTGAGGAATTCCATAGGCGACTCCAGCGTTCGCGATGGACAAAAAGGCGTGCCGGGTGGCACGCCAGGCAGCGTCAGTCGGGCCTTTGCATGCGGCAGTCAGTTTGCACCGGCGCTGCGGCTTCATCGGCGCTGAACGACTTGATCGGGACAAAGCCCATGTCGGTGCCGTCAACCTTGTAGCGCGCATCTTTGGAGACCACCGACACCACGAATGGCATCAGCAATTGGTGGTCTTCGGCGCGCATGCGCACGGCACCCAGCGGGTTGCTGTCGCTGGCTTTTTCCAGGGCCAGGGCGAAGCTGCGGGTGTTGAGGCGACCATCTTCTGCCGGCAAGGTTTTCAGCACATTGCCCACCATCTGCAAGGCGAACACGGTTTGCGGCTCGATATAGGCTGGCAGGTGCCCGGTCTTGGCCTGGTACTCGGTGGCGAACTTCTCGCCCTGCTCGCCTGCGGCTTCAATGTTGAACGGGTGCGAAACGTAATGCCCCAACGCGACATCACCGGCGTTAGCCAGGTTGCCTGGCTGATCGAGGAAGGCGGTGCCAAAGCGCAGCTTGAGGCCCGCCGCACGGCTGGCTTTCATCAGCAAGAGCAAGTCGTTGCCCCAGTTACCGGTGAGCACGGTTTCAGCGCCAGAGGCCTGGATACGGGCGATGTAAGGGGCGAAATCCTGGACTTTCTGGGTGTCGTGCAGGCTTTTGCCCACCAACTGATAACCCCCCGCCGCGGCGTTGTCGGTGATGGCTTTTTCCATGTCCTGGCCCCAGCTGTAGTTCTGGTTCATGGAATAGACTTTAGTGCCCAGGGTGCCGGCTTCTTTCATGGCTGCCACCAGGGTCTTGACCCGGATTGGCGCGTTGCCGTTGAAGCGGAAGTGGTAGAAGTGACATTTGCTGCCGGTGAGTTCCAGGGCCTCACCGCCGACGTTGAGGAACACGACTTCCTTGCCCTTGTTGCGCAGGTTGTACTTGCGCACATCTTCTGTGATTTGCCCGGCCGCCACTGACGAGGCGCCTTGAACGATCATTTGTGCGCCGCTGCCAATTGCAGCCTTGAGTTTTTCGGAAGCGCCGGCCGGGGTGCCCTGGCTATCGAATTCGAGCAGCTGGATGGGTTCACCATTCCAGCCACCTTCAGCGTTCAGGCGGTCGATCTGGAAGCGCGTGGCGGCCCGGAACATTTGCCCGGTGGCGGCGGAGGGTCCCGACAGGGTCTCGACCAACGCTACTTTCAAAGGATCAGCGCAGGCGATACCGGCGAGCAGGGTCGTGCCGAAGGTGAGCAGACGCAGCGTGGTCTTTGTGTGCATGGAAGCCTCGTTTTTTATTTTTATGTACGATCTGGTCGAACATCATCATCGACATGTCAGACCAGTTGGCGAAAATTACGACAACGCTGCGCCGAAGTCAAAGCACCCACGGGCAAAAAAGTGCATTTATTTCCGATTGATTCACTCAAACACCTTGAAATGTGCAGGCTTGAGCAGATAAAAAAATTTCTAAACTTGTAAGACCACAGTCCATTCATTCACTATTCTCAGCCAATCACTTATGCCCGTACCCGCGCTGCCTCGCGGCAGAGGACTCACAATGAAAAGCGTTAACGTACAAAGCAACCAGCCCTTGCCAATGGAAATCGTCAACTGGCTCAGTGGCGAAATCCACTCCGGGCGGCTGGCCACCGGCGATCAACTGCCCAGCGAGCGGCAGTTGTGCGAACAGTTTTCGGTCAGCCGGGCGGTGGTGCGCGAAGCCTTGTCGCAACTCAAGTTCGAAGAACTGATCACCACCCAGCAAGGCAAAGGCGCTTTCGTGGCCAAGCGCGGCGAGCGTCACGCCTTCCGCCTCAACGAAGTGTCGCTCGACGAAGAAGACTCCCTGCTGCACATCCTCGAGTTCTTGATCACCATCGAGGTGGGCGCCACGCGCCTTGCAGCGTTGCGCCATACCCCGGAAGACCTGAAGAAAATACGCCAGGCGTTGGTCGGCATGGAATACGCCATGGTTAACGACCAACTGGGCGATGAAGAGGACTACGCCTTCCACCAGGCGATTGTCGCGGCCACCCATAACCCGCATTTCAAATCGCTGAATGAATACCTCGATCACAGTGTCCGGCGCCTGATTCGCGAGGCCCGCAGCAACACGGCGGCGATCTACAACGAGCTGATCCAGGCGGTGCAGGACGAACACCAGGCCATCTTCCAGGCCATTCAGGCGCGCGATCCGGTGCGGGCTGGCGAAGCCGCCGAGCGTCATCTGCGCAATGCCGCCAAGCGCATGGACATGTACCTGCAGGACTGATCCTCCTGCAGCACCCTTGACACTGAAAAGGGAAGCCTCCTACCATCCTGTCAGACAACAAAAACAAATGTCAGACAGGTTAATCCTCATGATCACTGGCCAAACGCGTTTGATCGGCATCGTTGCTGATCCGATCGCCCATGTAAAAACCCCGCAAGTCATCAATCAGAGTACGGCCAACCAAGGTTTGGATGTGGTCTGCGTACCCCTGCACGTGCACGCCGAAAACCTGCAAAAGGTGCTGGGTGGCGTTGGCGGCTTCGCCAACCTGCAAGGCCTGGTCGTTACCATCCCGTACAAGGAAAGCATCCTTGAATACTGCGACGACCTGACCGACATCGCCCGCCAGGTCGGTTCGGTGAATGCCATCCGCATCGACCCTGACACCGGGCGCCTCACGGGCGGTAATTTTGACGGCGAAGGCATGCTGGCCGGTCTGCACCAACAGGGGCATACGGTTGCTGGCAAACGCGTGTTGCTGGTGGGCACGGGAGGCGCGGGCAAGTCCATTGCCTGGTCCCTCGCCCAGCAGAAACCTGCACGACTGGCCCTCTACAACCGTTCACCGGCCCGTGCGCAAGCGTTGCTGGAGCGTCTGCAAAAACAGTTTCCTGCGCTCGATCTGGTTATCAGTGACGGCAATGCGCAGGACTACGACGTGGTCATCAACGCCACCTCGCTGGGCCTCAAGGACGATGATCCCCTGCCCCTCGATCCGAACACCTTGCGAGCGGGCGCTTTGGTCTGCGAAACGGTGATGCGCGCCGACGGCACCGCGCTGCTGGCGGCGGCACGCGAGCGCGGCTGCCGCACTCACCCCGGACAGCACATGATTTACGGGCAGGTGGTGCAGATCTGCCGCTTCCTTGGTGTTGACCTGCAGCCTGAACACGTTGCGCGCATTCTCGGCCACTGACCCCCTGCCCTCTCTGGAGACACTGCTCATGTATGACTTCAACAACCGCGTCTTGCTGCTGACCGGCGCCAACGGTGGTATCGGCCGCGAAGTGGCGAAGCTGTTTTATCAATACGGCGCGTCGATGGTGCTGACGGATCTGGACGGTGAAGGGTTGGCGGACTTCGCCCAAGCGCTGGACCCACAGGGTGAGCGTGTGGCCACCTTGCGCATGAACGCTGGCGACCCGGATGACTCGGCAAAAGCGGTGCAACTGGCGGTCGAGCGCTTTGGCGGGATTGATTTTCTGGTGCCGTCTGCCGGGCTGTACCAATCACAACCGATTCGCGAAATGACCGACGAGCAATGGCGCCAGACCCTGGGCATCAACCTCGACGGCGTGTTTTACCTGTGCAGCCGCGCCATCCCTGCCCTGCGCGCCAACAGCGCGATCGTTAACCTGACTTCCGTGGCGGCGCACCGTGGCGCGTATTCCAACGCCCACTACGGCAGCTCCAAAGGCGGCCTGCTGAGCCTGACTCGCGCACTGGCCCGTGAATTGGGGCCGCAGACGCGGGTGAATGCGGTGTCGCCGGGCATTATCGAAACCCCGATGACACAAAGCCTGATCGCCACCCGTGGCAGCGATTCGGTGGAACAAACCCCGCTCAAACGCCTCGGCCAGCCGAGTGAAATCGCCTCTGTCATCGCCTTTTTGTGCAGTGACGGATCGAGCTTCATGACCGGGGAAGTGCTGCATGTGAATGGCGGGTTGTATATCGCGGGGTGAGGCAATTCTGTTGAACCACAACCCGGTAGGAGCGAGCTTGCCTCGTGATCTTTTCAAGATCAAAAGATCGCGAGGCAAGCTCGCTCCTACAGGGATTTGGGGTTATGTGGGGGTGTGGTGGGTCAGCCACTGCAATAAACGCTCATCTTCACCCGCCGCTGCAATCACTTGCAGGCCCACGGGCAGGCCTCTCACCTGCCCTGCTGGCAGGCTGATTGCGGGCAGGCCGGTGAGATTCCAGGGGCTGGTGTAGCTGAGCACGGCGGCGCGGACGTCGATAAGTTGTTCGTCCACAGGTGTTTCCCGTGCATTCACTGGCGGGGCGATGATCGGTACGCAGGGCGAAACCAGCAGGTCATAGTCTTCGAATAACCGTTCCATCTGCGCTTGATACTGCTGCTGGGCCCGCTGGGCACGAATGTACTGCCAGCCGCGAACTTCTTGCGACAGTTCAAGGCGCTCGCGCACTTCTTGGTCGAACAATTGCGGCGCCTCTTGCATGCGCTCAGCATGCACGTCGTAGGCCTCGGCGCGTTGCAGCATCAGCAGGGTTTCTTTCATGCCAGCAGCCATGGCGGCCAATTCCGTCACTTCGTGCAAGGTATCGCCAAACAGCTGTTTGGCCGCTTGGTAAACCTGTTGATCCACTGCAACGTCGACCGGGCCGAAGCTACCCGAGTGGATCCAGCCAACCCTTACTGCACGTGGTTCAGTGGCTGTCGCCGCGCATGCCTTGCCCGATAACACTTCGAACAGCAGGCGCGCATCTTCAACGGAGTTGGCAATAGGCCCGGCGTGGTCGAGGCTGGACGACAGCGGGAATACGCCTTCCAGTGGCACGGCAGCATAGGACGGCTTGAAGCCGACCACACCGCACAACGCCGCCGGGATCCGGATCGATCCGCCGGTGTCCGTGCCCAAGGCCAGCGGCACCATGCCGCTGGCCACGGCCGCCGCGCTGCCCGCGCTGGAGCCGCCCGTGATGCATTCCGGGTCCCACGGGTTGCGGGCCGCGCCCTGTAGCGAGCGGTCGCCCGTCGGGCCGTAGGCGAATTCATGGGTCAGGGTTTTGCCGACAATCACCGCCCCCGCCTCGCGCAAGCGCTGCACACACACGGCATCACGACGCGGCCTGAAGCCTTCAAAGTGCGCCGAGCCATAAGTGCTGACGTAGTCCAACGTGTCGATGTTGTCTTTGACCGCCACGGGTATGCCGTGCAGCGGCCCCAGGTCCTGGCCTTGGGCCAACAGGTCATCGGCCTTGCGCGCCTGGGCCAGTGCAACCGGTGCATCCACTTGAACGAAGGCGTTCAGGCTCGGGTTCAGCCGCTCGATACTGTCGAGAGCGGCCTGGGTCAGTTCAACGCTGGTCAAGCTGCCGTCGCGCAGGCGTTCAGCCAGCTCGACGACCGATCGACCGAAAAAATAGCCAGCATGGGCGGGTAATACCGGGCTCATACAAACACCTCAATCAAACAGCAGCAGGAAGGGGGGAAGCAGCCGGACGGCCGCCTGGGCGCACCATCAACATGGCGCTCATGCCCAACGCGGTCGCCACGGCGGCGGCCACGAACATCGACGAATAGCCGTAGCGAACGGTCAGGTAGCCGGTCAGCATCGGGGCAATGAACGAAGCGGTGTTGGCAATAAAGTGGGTCATGCCGCTGTAGGCGCCGACGCGATTGGAGGGCGCAGTGTCGATGACCACGGCCCAGTACACCGAGTTAGGTAGCGCATTGAGGGCGTTGGCCAGGGTCATCAGGGCAATCACGCCCCAGACGGTCTGGGCCTGCGAAACCATGATGAAGCACAGCGTGGTCAACAGCAGGCAAGTCGCGGCCAGCCAGCTGCGGGCGACTTTCAGGTTGCCGGTACGGCGCAGCAGCAGGTCGGAGATTTTGCCGCCCAGCAGCACGGTAAAGCAGGCACCGGTCCACGGGATCATGCCCATGTACCACAACGAGGACAGGTTGTAGTGGAACTCGTCCTGCAAGTATTTGGGGGTCCAGGTCAGCAGCAGGAAGGTTACGTAGACAAACGAGAAGTAGCCGACCGCGTTGAGCAGCAGGTCCTTGTTTTTGAAGAAGTGCCAGACCGGTGTCAGCGTGGTGGTTGGCGTCGAGGCATTGACCGCTTCGGCGCGCTCTTTGCGCAGGTAGTCCAGTTCCGCCTTGGACACTCGCGGGTTTTCATCGGGGGTGTTGGTGAAGCGCGTCATGAAGAAAATCAACAGCGCCAGGCTGATCACACCCAGGATCACGAACATGCTGCGCCAGTCGCCGGTCAGGGTTTGCAGGCCTACCGCAATCGGCGCCGTCAACAGCGCACCCAGCGGCGTGCTGAGCAAACCCACCGACACCACAAAACCGCGCTCTTTGGGGGTGGCCCAGTTCGCCACGCTCTTGTTGATGACCGAGTACGCCGGACCTTCAGCGAAACCGAACATCACCCGGATGGTGGCGAAACCGGCCATCGCCGAGCCGCCCAAAAATGCCAGACCGAAGTCACCGGCAAAAGCGGTTGCGATTTCAAAGATCGACCAGGTGGCACCGGCGATCAGCCAGATACGTTTGGCGCCAAAACGGTCGGCCAGAATGCCGCCGATCAACGCACCCAAAATGTAACCGTAACCGAAGTAACCCAGCACCTTGCCCCAGTCGGCTTTGTCGAAACCGTACTCGGGAAGGATGCTCGCCGATGCGTAGGCAATTGCGCCGCGGTCAATGTAATTGAGCAACGCCATCAGCATGATCAAGAAGAAAATCTGATAGCGGAAGGAAGGGATAGCTGGGTTGTTCATAGGTATCTGACTCTTCAAATGATGGCAGAAGTCAAAAAGTCGGCCGCTTCCGGCGTATTTTTATTTTTTTACCCAAACGTTTGGGTTGACGAAATGTAGAGCGAGTAAAAATTTTAGTCAAACGTTTGGGTAAAAATTTTGTCCGGCCGAAAATCGCCCGTTCAGGTAGAATCCGCGCGCTCATAACAGACAGCAGGAAACCCCTCGAACATGCCGAACCCAGCCCGCCCCGCCACCCTCAAGTCCATGGCGACTGCACTTGGCGTGCATGTGTCCACCGTGTCCAGGGTGCTCAACGGCGACCCGGCGGGCGTCGAACGGGCAGCATCGGCCGAGGTGATTGAGCGTATTCGCGCATTGGCAAAAGAGCTGGATTATCGACCGAACACGCAGGCATCTAACCTGAAACTGCGTAAAAGTGAGGAAATCTGCGTGCTGATGCCGCGCATCACCGACCTGGTGATGGCGACTATTTACGACAGCATCGACAGCAGCGCTGAACAGGCGGGCTACCTCACGTTCGTGTCCAACACCGACGACCAGCCCGTGCGCCAGATGCAACGTGCCGAACACGCCTTGCGCCGCTCGGTGGCCGGGCTAATCGTGGCTGACTCCCACGTGGGAGAAACCCAGCCACTGTTCGAGTTATTGACCCGCAAACACATCCCTTACGTGCTGGTCAGCCGCCAGATAGCCGGGCAAGTCGCGTCGTGCAGTAATGACGAGCTGGGCGGCTGGTTGGCGGCGGAGCATTTGTACACCCTGGGCTGGCGCGACGTCGCGATTCTGGCAGGCGAACGCCACGCCTCAACCGGCGCCGATCGCACACGCGGCTTCACCCGCTACTTTCGCGAACAGGGCATCACCTTGCGCCCGGAATGGACCCTCAACGGCCCCTTTGACAGCCTCACCGGGCACCAGCAAGGTGAGCACCTGCTGGGGCTAAGTCCGCGCCCGCAAGCGTTTTTCGCGGTCAACGACTTCCTCGCCATCGGCCTGATGGGCGCCGCACGGGACAAAGGCCTGCTGCCGGGCAAAGACATCGCCGTGGTCGGCTTCAACGACATCGCCCTCGCCCACGAACTCACCGTGCCACTGACCAGCGTGCGCTTGCCACTGGCCGAAATGGGCCAGCAGGCGGTGGAGTTATTGCTGAAACGAATCAAGGGCGAGGCCGTTGAATCGATTGTGCTGACCCCGCAACTGCAAGTGCGGGCCAGTTCTACAGTGTTGCCCAAGCCGCTGTAATACGTTCAGTCCCCCCTCGGTAGGAACTGCCGCAGGCTGCGATCTTTTGATTTTTTTTAAAGATCGCAGCCTGCGGCAGCTCCACAAAAGGGGGCAGATCATGTGGCGACTACGCATGTCGAAAGCCAGTTTAATTCCCCCTCTTACGTAGTCCAGTTTGATATGTAACAACCTAGACAAGGCAACGGACTACACACCAAGCGGACACAACCGACATACACCCGCACTGATAAATCCTCTTACTAAAGACCCGCAAACCAGCGGGTCATAACAAAAAGAAGAGGTGTCAGCCATGAACGAAGCGGTCAGTGCAGCGCGCGTTGCTGTTGTGCAATTCGATCCGCAGGTGGGTATTCAACATAGCCAGGCCAATCTGGAACACAGCCTTGAATTGGCCCGCGAGGCGGCCATTAACGGGGCAAATCTTATTGTGCTGCCGGAGTTGGCCAACACCGGGTATTTGTTCGGCACTCGCCAGGAAGCCTTCCTGCATGCCGAGTTGATTCCCGAGGGGCCGAGCATGCAGGCCTGGCTCGATTTTGCCCGAAAGCATCAGGTGTATCTGGCCGCAGGGCTGGCGGAACGGGACGGTGTGCAGTTGTTTGACAGCGCGGTGCTGGTGGGCCCGGGCGGTTTTATTGGCAAGTACCGCAAGGCCCATTTATGGAACCGCGAGAAGCTCTGGTTTACTCCCGGCAATCTGGGGTTTCCGGTGTTTGACACGCCCATTGGCCGCATCGGCCTGCTGATTTGCTGGGACATCTGGTTTCCCGAAGTACCACGCCTGTTGAGCCTGCAAGGCGCCGACATTATCTGCAGTCTGAACAACTGGATCTGGACGCCACCGCCTCTGTTCGATGACAGCGGAAAATGCATGGCCTCGTACCTGACGATGACCGCTGCTCACGCCAACAACGTGTTTATTGCCGCCGCCAATCGCATCGGTGAGGAACAAGGCGAGCGCTATCTGGGCTGCTCGCTGATCACAGGGACCAATGGCTGGCCCATCGGCAAGGTGGCCTCAGCGGATGAGCAGACCATTCTCTATGCCGATATTGATCTGACCAGTGCACGCAGCGCGCCGATCTGGAACAGTTTGAACGACCTGCATCGCGACCGGCGTGTTGATGTGTATGAGTCGATGCTCGGTTATACCGACCACCCTCTCCTTCCACGCTGATGAGGACGCCATCATGTCGTCTTTATCACCAAGAGCGTCTTCCACTGCGTCTGTGCGTTACCTGGTTTTGCTTGTAGCCAGCGCGCTGCTAATCATTATTTTGATGGGCGGTTTATCGTGGTTCTACTCAGCATCGGCAACCGGTTACTGGCCCGGATATGCCGACATGATGGGCGACTGGCCTTCACCGCTGGCCTGGCTGCGCTGGGTGATCGGCGATATCAGCGAGGTCGCTTTTTACAAGCACGAGTTCGCCTCGTTGGGGTTATTGCTTGGGGGCGCCCTGGGGTATTGGGCCAGTCGGTACGCCAAAACGTGGCAAGGGTTCAGCATCAGCTACGGCACGGGGCTGTGGCCCTGGCTGGTCGCCAGTTCACTGTTGGGGTTGGCGCTGAGCAATGCACTGTGGGGCTGGACCTTGACTGCCGACACCTGGCAGCCAACGTTTGCCGCTTTTGTGTCCTTGCCCGCCGCGATGGTATTGCTGTTTGGTGGCGGCTGGAAAGTCACCCTCAACGGAGCGCTTCTCGGGGCCCTGCTGGTCACACCTTGTTGCCTGCTGATCGTTAACTTCGTCTGCCTGCCGTTGGGGTTGCCCGTTGTGATTGGCAATGTACTGGGCATGGCGCTGGGCAGTGCGCTGGCTTTTGGCTTGTGTAGGTGTGTGCCTGCACTGGTCAAAAGCCAGGTCGAACCCATCGTTGAGAAGCCCGCTGCCAGGCCCAAGCCTGACTACGGTGTGATCTGGACGTTACGTCGGGTATTGGCAGACTTTTCAGAGGCGCCTTTTTTTGGCAATGAATGGGCCAGTCTGGGGATGTTGGCCGGTGTTTTACTGGCCTATGCATTGAACCCGCTGAGCCCTGCTTATGGTTCAGGCTTGCTGCTGCATTTGGTCGCAGCACAGGCATTCACCTCGTTAGTGGGCGTGATTATTTGGCGCAGCCAATGGCAAAAACTCGGCTGGTACCCCACGTATGTACCGCTGGTGTCAGTGGTTCCGGCGGCGGTGCTGACCTACGGTGGCAGCCCGACGGTGATGGTCGCCAGCGCTGTGCTGGGGGCTCTGGTCGCCCCGCCTTTGGCCAACGCTATTTCCCGGCGATTGCCCCAGTACATGCACCCTTACATTGGCAATGTATTGTCGATGGCGATCAGCACGTTGCTGATTGTGCCGGTGATTGGTTTTTTCATGCCGTAGGAGAGGCCGCGATCTCTTAGATCAAAAGCCAGATCAAGATCAACAGATCGCGAGCAAGCTCGCTCCTACACAGTGGACTCCCTCCCCTCTGCGCCCATCCGGGCGCATCCTGATATAACTAAAAGATATTTCATATTCGATACATATATTGGATTGTTCCTAGGGAAATGCTTTTAATCGCGGCCCCAACGTCTTGTGTTTGCTGATGTTTCAGCGACTTCTGTTTCGGTACTTTTTTATGAACGCGTCTGCCGCTGTGGCACCTGATCCGCTGATTCGTGTGCGCGCTTTGAGTAAATCGTTCGGGGCCAACCGTGCCCTGGATCGTGTGGACTTGCAGATTTACCCCGCCGAAGTCGTGGCGTTGTTGGGTGCCAATGGCGCGGGCAAATCGACGCTGGTGAAGATCCTCGCTGGCAGCCAGTCCCATGATGCGGGCGAGCTGTTGGTTGACGGGCAGTTGCAGCGCTTCAATTCGCCGCTGGCGGCGCGTGAGGTCGGGATTGTGGCGGTGCATCAGCACGTCAATGACGCGATTGCGCCGGGTTTGAGCGTGGCGGAAAACCTGCTGCTGGATGAGTTGTGCCAGCCCCGTGCCGGGTTCTGGCTGGGGCGCAAACGCGTGTTGCAACGTGCATCGGTAATCGCTGCCGGGCTGGGGCTGGATCTACCACTGGAGCAGCCGATTGAACACCTCGGTCAGGCGGAACGCCAACTGGTGGTGTTGGCCCGGGCTTTTGCCTTGCAGCCCCGTTTGTTGATTCTGGATGAGCCGACCGCCGCCCTTTCGGATACCGAAGCGCAACGTTTATTTGCCCTGGTCGATACCTTGCGCGAGCGCGGGGTGGCGATTGTTTATATCTCCCATCGCTTGTCCGATTTGCAGCGTCTGGCGGATCGCGCCGTGGTGTTGCGTGACGGCAGGCTGGCCGGTGAGTTTGCTGCCGATCAACTCACCGAAGCGGTGTACGCCATGCTCGGTGAAGCGCCGGACACCCGGCCTTTTGAGCCGCGTGCGGGGGGCCGCGAGGTGTTGAGTTTGCGCGCAGCGAAGGTCACGGCGAACTCCGCTGAGTTTGATTTAAACCTGCACGAAGGTCAGGTGGTGGCGCTCACCGGGCTGTTGGGTGCGGGCAAAAGTGAAATTGCCGAGGTGCTGTTCGGTTTGCGTCGCCCGGCTGCCGGAACGCTGCACGTGGAAGGCGTTGCCGGGCTGTTCAACTCGCCGGAACACGCAGTTAAAGCCGGGGTGTTTTACGCCGCCGAAGACCGCGCCAGCCATTCGTTGGTTCCTGGCTTTTCGTTGCGCAAAACCCTGACCCTGCCCTTTTTGCAGCGTTTTACCCGCTACGGATTTATCAACACGCGGTTGGAGGCGCAGGCGGTAGAAGACGCCGTGACCGCGCTGGGGGTGAAGACCGCCGGTATCGAGTTGCCCATGCAGACGCTGTCTGGCGGCAACCAGCAGAAAGTCGTGCTGGGCCGCTGGCTGCTGGGCAACGGCCGTGTGTTGATGCTCGATGAGCCGTTCCAGGGTGTGGATGTGCGCGCCCGCCGCGAGATTGGCCATTTGCTGCGTAACAGCTGCGAAGGCCGGGCCACGTTGGTGATTTGCACTGACGTGGACGAAGCCCTGGAGATCGCCGACAGAATTTTGGTGGTGCGTGATTTTGCCGTGGTCGCTGACTACGCCCGAGCCGGGTTGAACCGCGCCACGCTGGTGGCGCAATTGGTGGGCAGTGACGCTCCATCCTCTTCCCCTTGCTCTTCCCCTTGCTCTTCCCCTTGCTCTTCCCCTTTAAACCGTACCGCAACGCCCGGGAGTAGTGCGCGTGGCTGATTTGATTTCCTCTTTGCCGGGCAGTGCCCCCAAGCCCAAGCGCGTGCTGGACGCGTTGATCCGTTATGGCCTGCTGCTGTTGCTGGCCGCCGTGGTGGTGTTTTTCAGCATTGCCGAACCGGCCTTTTTGCGGGTCAACAACCTGTTCATCATTTTGCAGTCGGTGTCCATCGTCGCCTTGCTGGCCCTTGGCGTGACCTTGACCATGGCCGTGGGCGGCCTCGATTTGTCCATCGGCGCGGTGGCGGCGATGAGCCTGATGATCGCCAGCTACGTGATGGTGGTGCTGGGCTGGGGCGCCGTGCCTGCGGTGTTGATCAGCCTGGCGGGCGGGGCTTTGGTCGGTCTTTTTAACGGCTGGCTGATCGTCAAAATGCGCGTGCCGGACATTCTCGCCACCTTGGGCAGCATGTTTTTGGTGATCGGTGTGCAACTGATTCCCACCGGCGGGCGCTCGATTGCGGTGGGCATGACGCTGCCCAACGGCGAAGAAACCGACGGCGTGTTCAGCGCGGCATTTCTGGCGCTGGGGCGTGGTCGGTTGTGGGACACGGTGCCGGTCCCGGTGCTGGTAACCGCCGTTGCGGCGCTGGCCGTGTGGCTGTTTCTGGAGCGGGCGCGCATCGGCCGGTTGTTTTATGCCATCGGCGGCAACGAGCAAGCGGCGCACCTGGCGGGCGCTCCGGTGCATCGCTACAAACTGCTGGCGTACGTGCTGTCGTCCTTGCTGGCGTCAGTGGGCGGTTTGCTGCTGGCGGCGCGGCTGGGGCGCGGCGATGTCAGCTCCGGCAACGGGCTGGTGCTGGACGCACTGGGCGCAGCGCTGATTGGTTTTGCCGTGCTGGGCGCGAAGAAACCCAACGCGTTTGGCACGTTGATCGGCGCGTTACTGGTGGCCACCTTGCTCAATGGATTGACGATGCTCAACGCACCCTATTACGCCCAGGATTTCGTCAAAGGACTGGTGTTGGTGCTGGCGCTGATTTTCACCTTTGGTGTCGGACAGCGCGTGCGCTGATCTGGATGCCCTTACTTGCAAGGATCACCTATGTACACATCCATCAAAAGCGCCATTCGCCATGCTCTTGCCGGTGCGCTGTTGTCAGGCGCGGCTTTGGGCGTGCAGGCAGCCGGCTTGCCGGGCGCCCCCGCGCCCTTCGACAAAGGCAATGTGCAGATTGCCATGGTCGGTTATCTGTTTTCCGGCGACTTCCCCGAGGCGTATCTGCAAGGCGTCGAGAAACAGACCAAAGCTCTGGGTGCGACGCTGCGGATTTTCGATGCGCGGCAACAGGCAGCCAGTCAGCGCGAGATGATCGAGCAGGCGATTGATCTGGGGGTCGACGGGATCATCGTGCAACTGGGCCTGGCTGAAACCCTCAAGGACTCGATCGATAAAGCCGTGGCCAAAGGCATCAAGGTGGTGACCTTTGACGTCGACCTGAACAACCCGAAAGTGACTCAGGTCGAGCAGGACCACCACGCATTGGCGCGTCTGGCGCTGGAACAGGCAGTCAAAGACAACGGCACGAAGTTCGATGCCGGGTATGTGTACATCAGCGGCTTTACCCCGATGGAGTTGCGCAACGAGATCTGGACCCAGGTCAAGGCGGCGAATCCGGGCATCGTCGAGAAGGCCCGTTTTGGCACGCTCAACCCGCCAATTGCCAACTCGGTCGCCGACCAGGCCAGTGCCGTGTTGCGCGCCAACCCGGGCATCAGCGTGATTTTCGCGCCATTTGACGAGTTCGCCAAAGGCGCAAAAATTGCCGTTGATGAGGCGGGCCTGAGCTCCAAGGTGAAAATCTACAGCGCCGACATTTCCACGGCCGACATCCAGATCATGAAAGAACCTGACAGCGCCTGGGTGGCGACCGCTGCGGTCAACCCGCAAGTGGCCGGGGCAATCAGTGTTCGCAGCCTGGCAATGCTGATTGCCGGCGAGAATCCGGGGCAAAAAGTATTGGTCCCGCCAACGCTGATTACCCGTCAGCAGTTGCTGGACCTTGATGTGAAGAACGTTCGCGATCTGGCGCAGAAACTACCTGCGTTTGGGGACACATCAGGGATTGCCACGGCGTCCTGGATACCGCTGGCCAAGTAACACGTTTCACACTCAACCAACACTCAATAACAACGATAGAGCAGTACTGCCGCGACGCTAATGCCGAAAACGCAAGTTCTCGGCAACGGGCGAGTATTAGCTGCAGTTCAGGAGTTGCATATGCATAACCGTTCACTTTCTTTACTGGCTGCAGTGATCTCAACCTTTACTTTGCTGCCCGCCTACGCCGACGATCCGGCACCCGGTGCCGACAGCAGCGAGCGTCTGGACACGGTGCTGGTCACCGGTACACGCGGTAAGGCCCGCACCGTGCTGGACTCGCCGGTCCCGGTGGATGTGTTGACCGCTGCCGATCTCAAATCGGCCGGTGCCAACAGCGGCGAGCTGGGTCAGGCGCTACAGACCTTGCTGCCCTCGTTCAACTTTCCGCGCCAGTCCAACTCCGGCGGTGCTGACCACGTGCGGGCCGCGCAATTGCGTGGCATGAGCCCGGATCAGGTGCTGGTGCTGGTCAATGGCAAGCGTCGGCACACTTCGGCGGTGGTTAACGACTCGTCGAAGATCGGTCGCGGTACGGCGCCGGTTGACTTCAACTCGATCCCGATCAGCGCCATCAAACGCATTGAAGTGCTGCGCGATGGCGCGGGCGCCCAATACGGTTCCGACGCGATTGCCGGGGTGATCAACATCATTCTCGATGACGCCCCGGAAGGCGGCGAAGTGTCCACCACGTATGGCGTTTATCACACCCGTGAAAACGCCATCGGCAAGCGCATCACAGACGGCCAGAGCAGCCAGACTTCGGCCAAGATCGGCACCCGCCTGGGTGAAGACGGCGGGTTTATCCGCGTGGGCACCGAGTACAAGGACCGCAATCCGACCAACCGCGCCGGTTATGACGGTTTCGCTGACACACCGGGGCAACGCAACTTCGCCATGGGCGATGGTCTGGCGCGGGATGTGAACGTGTGGTTCAACTCGGAACTGCCTGTTGGCGACAGCAAAGCCTACTCGTTCGGCACCTACAACGAGCGCCATACCACCGGCTCGGATTTTTACCGCGAAGCCTATGAACACCCAGAGTTTTACCCCAACGGCTACCTCCCCCAGTCCCTTGGCGACAACAAAGACTTGTCTTTGACCGCAGGCTTTAAAGGCATGCTCGATGACGACTGGGACTACGACAGCAGCCTCACCCACGGGCGCAACCGCTTCGATGGCTCAACCCAGCGCACCTTCAACCCCAGCCTCGGTGCAGACTCGCCAACCCGCTTTAACACCGGCGACTATGAGTTCCGCCAGACTACTGCCAACCTGGACTTGAGCCGCGAAGTTCGCTTTGCCGATCGCTCCTTCGTGCTGGCCGTGGGCGGTGAATACCGTTACGAAAACTACCTGACGTTTGCCGGTGACCAGGCCTCTTACTTCGGCAACGGCGCCGACGGCGCCAACGGCCTGCGCCCAAGCGAAGAGGTGAACCTGGACCGCAATGTGTTCGGTACGTACGCCGAGTTGTCTGGCGACCTCACCGACCGTTTGTTTGTCGACGTGGCCACACGCTTTGAGCATTACGACGACGCGGGCAGCAAACTCACCGGCAAGCTCAGCGGGCGCTACCGCCTGACTGAGCAACTGGCCTTGCGAGGTGCGGTGTCGAACAACTTCCGCGCGCCGTCGCTGGCACAGGTCGGGTTCCAGAACACCACCACCAACTACGGTGATAACGGTGTGCTGACCGACATCCGCACGCTGCCGGTCAACAGCCCGATCGCCCGCGCCCTGGGGGCCCAGAAGCTCGACCCGGAAACCTCGAAAAACTTCAGCCTCGGCCTCACCGCTCAGCTCAACGACCGCTTTGATGCGTCGCTGGACGTGTTCCACATCGCCGTCAAAGACCGCATCACCCTGTCTCAGCGGATTGGCAGCGACGCACTGGAGCAGTACATCAACGACAACTTTGGTGTGCCGGGCGTGCATGACGTGAGCTTCTTCACCAATGCCGCCGACACCAGCACCAACGGTGCCGAGTTGGTGCTCAACTACCACCAGCCGCTGTTCGACGGCGTGTGGGGCGTAACCGGTGCCTACACCTACAACCACACCAAAGTCACCAAAACCCGTGGCACACCTTCGCAGTTGTCGGGGCTGGGCATCGGCAGCGATGCGCTGGTGGGTGTCGAGGAACGCAACACCTTGACCGACGCGGCGCCCAAGGACCGCATCGTGCTGTCGACCAACTGGGCCAACCAGCACTGGGGCCTGATGAGCCGCCTGACGCGTCAGGGCAAAACCACCCGCGTGTTCGATTTTGGCGACTCCTGGCCGACGCAAACCTACGGTGCGGTTTGGCAACTGGATGCTGAAGCGCAATACAAATTCACCCCGGCGTTCGACATCGCGGTGGGCGGCACCAACCTGACCGACAAATACCCGGACCGCTCCAACTCGCAAATCAACTACGGGGGCAACCTGCCGTATGACGTGCTGTCGCCGATCGGCACCAACGGCGCGTACTACTACACCCGTCTTACTTACGCGTTTTAAATCTTCTGTGTAGGAGCGAGCTTGCCTCGCGATCTTTTCAAACGTCAAAAGATCGCGAGACGAGCTCGCTCCTACAGGGGGGATTCGGGTTTTTGGGGAACACTTTTATGAGCGAAGACGTATCTGCCATTGCCGGTGTTCAGCGCCATTTGCCGGTTTTCCAGGCATTGCTGGTCACCCTCGGCATGGTGATTACCACCGATATTTTGAAAACCGCACCCACGGTTGCGCTCAATGTGGGCAGCGACCATTTTTATTGGGTGTGGATACTCGGCGGGCTGCTGTCGATGGCGGGCGCCTTGTGCTTTGCAGAGATGGCCACGGCGTTTCCGCACCCCGGCGGCGACTACCATTTTTTGCGTCTGGCCTATGGCGAGCGCGTGGGGATGCTGTTTGCCTGGTCGCGTTTTTCGGTCATGCACACCGGCTGGATCGCGCTTTCAGCCTTTATGTTTGCCGATTACGTCAACGCGGTTCTGCCGCTCGGGCCTTACGGATCCGGGCTGTTTGCCGCCGGGGTGATCATCGCCCTGGTGCTGTTGAATTTGCTCGGCCGCGAGATCGGCTTTCTGACCCAGACAGCCTTGGTGGTGTTGCTCGCCCTGGGGTTTCTGAGCATTGCGGCAGCAGGCGGCTGGCTGGCCTGGCAAGGTTTTGTACCCGAGGTGCCGAAAGTGCTGGCGGTGCCTGAGCAAACCGGCTTTGCCGGTTTTTCAGCGGCAATGATTTTTGTTTTTCTGGCCTTTGGTGGCTGGAGCGATGCGGCCACGTTGTCGGCTGAGGTGCGTGATGGGCGGCGTGGCATGTTCATCGCCATGCTCGGCGCGCTGAGCCTGTTGCTGGCTATTTATCTGGCCTTGAACTGGGCCTTCATTCAAGGCCTGGGCTATGAGGGGCTGGCGGCCAGCGAGGCGCCGGGTGTCGAACTGCTGAACCGGGCATTTGGTGCCCCCGGTGTCGGCCTGATTCTGCTGGTGGTGGGTATTTCAGCGATTGCCAGTATCAACTCAACCCTGCTGGTGGGTGCCCGCACCACCTTCGCAGCGGCGCGGCAAGTGCCGCAATTAAGCGGCCTTGCGGTGTGGGACAAACGCCATGGCGTGCCACGCCGGGCGTTGCTGGCGATTGGTGCCGTGTCGCTGTTGTTGGTGCTGTTTGGCAGTTTTTCGCAAAGCGGCTTCAACACCATGGTGGAATACCTGACCCCGGTGTACTGGCTGTTTCTGAGCCTGAGCACCCTGGCTTTGTTGATCTTGCGGCACAAGTTTCCCGATGCGCCAAGACCGGTCAAAGTGCCTTTATACCCGGTGCTGCCGCTGCTGTTTTTCTCGCTATGCCTGTACATGCTGTATTCCAGCGTGGTGTTCGTCGGTTACGGCGCGCTACTGGGGATTGCCGTACTGGTGCTGGGCGCGATTTTGCTGGCGTTGCTGGGCAACACCACGATCAAGCCGTCATCGACTGAGGAGCTGTTATGAAGAAGTGGGGCGTGTTTGCGCTGCTGCTGGTGGTTGCCGCCGTAGTCGCCGTGGGCGTCGCGCGAGATAAAAAACCGCTGGCGGGCGACCTTGATGGCCGCGCCATGGTGCGCAGTGAGCTGTACTTTGCCGCCGTAGACCCGCAGGCGTGGGATGAGTTTTTGTCTGCCGAGGTGACGCCACGCTTCCCGGATGGGCTGAGCTGGTACAAGGTCAATGGGCAATGGCGCGGGCCGTCCGGCAAGCCGGAAAAGCTGCCGTCGCGCATCATGATCCTGATCCATGCCGACAACAGCGCCAACCGCGAAGCGCTGGCCACCATCGGCCGGTTGTTCCAGGAGCGCTTCGGCTATGCCGTGCTGCAAGTGGTCAATCCGGTCCGGGCAAGCGACCCGGACTGGACAGCCGAACGTCTGGACGACAATCGGCAACTCTCACACTAGAACGACACCTGCGCCGGTTGAGACAGGCGCAGCACAGACAGATCACCGGTGATGCGCTTCCAGGCCAGGCGAATGGCTTCGATGTCCTGCTCATGCTGCGCGGTGCCTTCGTGCAGGACGACGATCACCTTGGTGCTCAGCCGCTCCGGCTCGGGGGCGCCATGGTCACGCCACTGGCCGTAGGCTTCGAGCACGCTGAAGCCGTCCGGAAAGCGTGGCGTGACTTCCTTGTCCAAAAATTCTGTCCAGCGCTGCGGGCTGATGACGTCAGCGCCGCTGCCGCCCAGCGTCCCCAATGAGAAATACAGCTCCGTGCGCAGCCATTGCGCCTGGGCGGGTCGCGTGGGGTCGCCGTGCAGTGATGAACTGGCCGGGTCTTTGGTGTGTACGGCAGCGGGAGGTGCGCTGGCACAGCCGGCAAGCGCCAGAAACAGTGCAGCGAACAGAAAACGTGACGGCATGAAGCGACCTGCAATCTTGGTGGGTGGGGGGTGGAAAGGCCGACACTATAGAGGGCGTTCTGATGGCTCATCCAAGACTAAAAACAGCTTTTTAAATAGCTTAAAGGCATAAGAAACGACCTCTGCTTGTGTCTGAGCGAGCTTGCCTCGCGATCTTTTGACCCTGCCATTACAAGATCGCAGCCTTCGTTCCTCGACAGCTCCTACGGCATGGATCAGGTCTCTGTATCTGATATTTATGCTCACATCCCAGCTTAATAATATTTTATTTAAAACAGCCCTCCCCCTAGCCTTGAAGTCATGCACGAACTGAATCCAACTGCATTGCGCAAGGACAGAGACATGACGCTAGCGACAACAACAATAGACACCTTGGTAGTGGGGGCTGGCCAGGCGGGTGTGGCCATGAGTGAGCACCTGAGCAAGCAAGGTGTGCCTCATCTGGTGCTGGAGCGCAGTCGTATCGCTGAACGCTGGCGCACCGGTCGCTGGGATTCGCTGGTCGCCAACGGCCCGGCCTGGCATGACCGTTTTCCTGGCCTGGAATTCGATGACGTGGCCGCCGATGGCTTCGCCCCCAAAGAGCGCGTCGCCGATTACTTTGAAGCCTATGCACGCAAGTTCAATGCGCCGATCCGCACCGGTGTCGATGTGCTCTCGGTGGTGCGCAATGTCGGCCGCCCCGGCTTTACCGTGCACACCAGCGAAGGCGTGATCGACGCCAAGCGTGTGGTTGCAGCCACCGGCCCGTTCCAGAAGCCGGTGATCCCGGCCATTGCCCCGCAAGACAGCGCACTGCATCAGATCCACTCAGCGGATTACCGCAATCCGGCGCAACTGCCTGCGGGCGCCGTGCTAGTGGTGGGCGCCGGTTCGTCCGGGGTGCAGATCGCTGATGAACTGCAACGCTCCGGGCGCCAGGTGTATTTGTCGGTGGGTGCTCACGATCGCCCTCCCCGCGCCTACCGTAACCGCGATTTCTGCTGGTGGCTGGGGGTGCTGGGCGAATGGGATCAGGCGGCGATGAAGCCGGGCCGCGAGCACGTGACAATTGCCGTCAGCGGCGCCCACGGTGGCAAAACCATCGATTTTCGTGAGCTGGCCCAGCAAGGCATGATCCTGGTGGGGCTGACCCAGGCGTTCAACAACGGCGTCGCCAGCTTCCAGCCCAACCTGCTGGAAAACCTCAAGCGTGGCGATGAAAACTACCTGGCGCTGCTGGATGCGGCAGACGCCTACATCGAGCGCAATGGCCTCGATTTGCCGCTGGAGCCGCAAGCCCGCCGGGTGTTCCCGGACGCCGACTGCGTGAAAAATCCGATTCTGCAACTGGACCTGGCCGCCGCCGGGATCACCTCAATTATCTGGGCCACCGGCTTTGCCGTGGACTACAGCTGGCTGCAAGTCGATGCCTTTGACGCCGCTGGCAAGCCGCAGCACCAGCGCGGTGTGTCGAGTGAATCGGGGATCTACTTTCTCGGATTGCCATGGCAGTCACGCCGTGGCTCGTCGTTTATCTGGGGCGTGTGGCACGACGCCAAATACGTGGCCGACCACATCAGCATCCAGCGCCAATACCTTGAATACCGCGACGCCGCACCGGTTGTTCGGCAATCGCCTGTCAGCGCCTGATTAACTATTTCTGGAGTTTTTTTGATGCCTACTCACACTCGCATCCGCATGTTCAACACCAAAGAAACCTACCCGAACCAGAGCCTGGACAACGACCTGTGCCAGGCCGTGCGTGCCGGTAACACGGTGTATGTCCGTGGCCAGGTGGGCACCGATTTCGAGGGCAACCTGATCGGCCTCGGCGACCCGCGTGCCCAAGCCGAGCAAGCCATGCGCAACGTCAAGCAACTGCTGGAAGAAGCCGGCAGCGACCTGAGCCACATTGTTAAAACCACCACTTACCTGATCGACCCGCGCTACCGCGAGCCGGTGTACCAGGAAGTCGGTAAATGGCTCAAGGGCGTGTTCCCGATTTCCACCGGGCTGGTGGTGTCGGCGCTGGGTCAGCCGCAGTGGTTGATGGAAATTGACGTGATCGCAGTAATCCCGGAGTAAGGAGGCTCGCCATGACCTTTTCAATCGTCGCCCGTTGCGCAGAAACCGGCCAGTTGGGCATCGCCATCAGCTCATCGAGCATTGCCGTGGGCGCCCGTTGCCCATGGCTACGCCCTGGTGTGGGGGCGGTGTCGACCCAGAACATCACGCTGCCGGCATTGGGCCCGGATGTGCTCGACCTGCTGGAACAAGGCCTCACGCCCAGTGCAGCCATCGACACGGCGCTGACCCGCAACGGCTACAGCCAGTACCGGCAACTGACGGCGATTGATCATCAGGGCCGCACCGTGCACTTCAGCGGCAGCGAAACCCTGGGCACGCACAATGCGCTGTCGGGCGAACAGTGTGTGGCGGCGGGCAATATGCTCGCTGACCGCGCAGTGATTGCCGCAATGGTTATGGCGTTTGAGCAAGGTGAAGGCCAGTTGGCCGATCGCCTGCTGGCCGCAATGCATGCGGCCATTGCCGCTGGCGGTGAAGCGGGCCCGGTGCATTCAGCCGCGTTGGTGGTGGTGGGCGAATTGACCTGGCCGATCATCAATCTGCGGGTGGATTGGGCCGATGAAAACCCCATCGGTGAGCTGCAAAAACTCTGGGACGCCTACCGCCCGCAGGTCCAGGATTACATCGACCGCGCCCTCGCGCCTGACCGTTCCCCTGGTTACGGCGTGGCGGGAGATGATCGATGAGCCGCAGCCGCGAACTGCTGCACACGCTGGTGGGGTTTGACACCACCAGCCGCGAGTCCAACCTGCATTTGATCGAGTTTGTACGCGATTACCTGGCAGGTTTTGGCGTGAGCTGCGAGCTGGTTTACAACGACGAACGCAGCAAGGCCAATCTGTTTGCCAGCATTGGCCCGAGCGAGCGCCCCGGCATTGTGTTGTCAGGGCATACCGACGTGGTGCCGGTGGATGGCCAGCCCTGGACAACGCCGCCGTTCGAGCTGACCGAACACGACGGCAAGCTGTTTGGCCGGGGCACGGCAGACATGAAGGGCTATATCGCCTGCGTGTTGGCGCTGGTGCCGACGCTGGTGCAGGCGCCGTTGCGCATACCGGTGCACATTGCCCTGTCGTATGACGAAGAAGTCGGCTGCCTGGGCGTGCACTCGTTGCTCAGCGTGCTGGAGCAGCGCCCGGTCAAGCCGATGCTGTGCATTATTGGCGAGCCGACGGAACTCAAGCCGGTGCTCGGCCATAAAGGCAAGTTGGCGATGCGTTGCGATGTGCACGGCGAAGCCTGCCATTCGGCTTATGCCCCCTACGGCGTGAATGCCATCGAGCATGCCGCCGAGTTGATTGGCGAGCTGGGCCGTCTTGGCCGCCAGTTGCGCGAACACCAGGACCCACGCTTTGACCCGCCTTACAGCACCGTGCAGACCGGGGTGATTGCCGGGGGCAAGGCGCTGAATATCGTGCCCGCCGATTGCCGCTTTGACTTTGAGATTCGCGCCTTGCCATCACAGGATCCGGGTGAAGTGGCCGAGGCATTGCAAACCTATGCCATGCAGCACGTGCTGCCACGCATGAAGGCGGTGAGCGCGCAGAGTGCGATCCGTTTTACCGAGTTGTCAGCGTACCCGGGGCTGGTCACCGATGAGCGCAGCCAGGCGGCCGAGTTGATTGCGGCGTTTTCCGGGTCTCGGGAATTCGGCACGGTGGCGTTTGGCACTGAGGGCGGGTTATTCGATGCCGTGGGCATCCCCACGGTGGTCTGCGGCCCGGGCAGCATGGACCAAGGGCACAAGCCCGATGAGTTTGTGAGCGTGGCGCAACTGGCCGGGTGTGATGCGATGCTGCTGCGGATGCTGGATTCTATTCGGGTTTAAGTTTCGTCCTTGTAGGAGCGAGCTTGCCTCGCGATCTTTTTAAAGATCAAAAGATCGCGAGGCAAGCT